>JBBRPU010000029.1:0-19499 GCA_038227545.1 Candidatus Acidiferrales bacterium | reverse complement strand
CGGAAAATCTCTCTACTTCACCAAGGCTGGTACCAAGGCCATCTACCGTGCCGATCGCACTGGCATGGGCGAAGAATTGGTACTGTCGCTCGATCCTAAATCTTTTGGCATCTCGCGCATCATGCCGTTTCCGGATGGCAAGCATTTGTTGATACTGACCGCCAGCGGCATCTCCACCGTGGAGGGAGTGCAGCTTTATGTTGTGGACCTGGAGAAAAAATCCGCCGACGACCTGATCGTGATTCAGGGAAATCCCGGTGATCCCGCGTGGCAGGAACCCGGAAAAAGCATTTTGGTCAGCCGCACCATGAACGGCCTCACCAATATCTGGAAACTAAATCTCCACGACAAATCCTTAACCCAGGTCACCTTCGGCCCAGGGCCCGACCACTCCCCCATGCCCGATCCCGGCGGCAAGGGACTTTATCTGGTCAATGGCAAGTCCACCGGATACCTCACCGCCTACAACATGCGCACCAGGCAATACACGGACATCGCCGGCGAAGACGGCACGCAACCGGTGCTCTCGCGTAACGGAAAGAGAGTCATGTATGTCACCATTCCGTCCCGCGACCGCAGCGAATTGTGGGTGGCCGACGTGGACGGAAATAACAAGGCCCGTCTGACCCAAGCGGTTTCCCTCGCCACCGGTTTCTGGTCGCCGGACGATTCCCGAATCTCATTTTTCACCGAAGCACCCGGACAGGACGCGCAACTCTATATCGCCAATCCCGATGGCAGCGGCTTGCATCCCCTCAAGTGGAGAAGCGCCACCACACCTCAGGCGTTGGGATGGGGCGCGGATCAAAAATGGATTTTTATCAACGGCTGGGAGCGCGGAGCTAAGACCGGCTCCATCTGGCGGGAAAGTGTGGAAGGTTCCGAGCCGGAAAAACTTACCGAGAATTGCGGCTTCGCTTTCGACGCCTCTCCGGACGGCAAATATCTTTTAAGCCTGATCGCCTCCGGCGACAAGCTCGGCATATACGCTTTTTCGCTGGCCGACAGCTCCTGCACTATGCTGGTGCCCGGAGTCGTCACCTTTGGAATCAACGTCGAGAAAGACGGCAAATCTTTCTTGTACGCCTTGCCAGGAAAAAAAGACGTGACCATCTACCGCCAGAAATGGGCTGCAGGCAAATCCGTGGGCCCGCCGCAAGTCGCCATGAAACTCCCGTTCGCCTTCCCCCTAGTTACCGGCGGCAACGCCTACGACTTTTCCCGCGACCTAAGCACCGTCGTCTACGCCCGACCCAGCGGCCACGCCGACCTCTTCCTGCTTTCACAATGAAACACCGGTCCGACTCGCTAGCCGGTGCGCGTTTGAAAAAACCGCGAAGATTCCTGCCGACAGAAATTGCTATCGCTTCATTGATACTCGCCTTTCTCGGTTGGTTCGTGTACACCAGGGGCAGAAACTTTGGATCTTTCGAGTCCGGGATTGGCGTGATGCGTGCGTTGGTCTCCGCTGAATCGAAGTTCGCCCACGACCATCCTGACGTTGGCTACACCTGTGCACTTTCGGCGTTACCCCGTGAGGAAAATAGGGTGGAACTTATTCAACGAGGGAAAAATCAATACTCGTTCGAAATCAGCGGATGTGGTGCTATAGCCGACCACGGACCTGCGACCAAGTACCAGATTCTAGCCCGCCCGTTGATCCGTGGCCTCGCGGCGTTTTGTGCCGACCAATCTGGGATATTGAGATACGACGAGGGGGGATCTATAGACAAGTGTCTGAAAGTTGGTGTCCCCATCGGCTAAGGTTGACGAATCTTCACGATCACAAATTTCGAGCTTATGCGTTCCGCTACATACAGACGTTTGGAACGTTCCGACCGCACACCTCTCCGCATCAACTTCCATCTGCGTTAAACTTTCCTCTCGATGCTAAGTCTCCCCCCCATAACTCTCCGCCTGCGCGGCTTCAAACTAATCGACCGTGTCGCGCTAGCCTTCCTGCTCCTATGCTCCATCGCGCTCGGCGCCTCCTGCGGACTCCTCTTCGTTTACGCCAGCGATCTCCCCGAAATTCGCGCTCTCGAAACTTACCGCCCCACGGTAGTCACGGAAATTTACGCCGACGATGGCCAGATGGTCGGCAGCTTCGCGCTCCAGCGCCGCATCCTCATGACTTTCGAGCAAGCCCCGCGCATCCTGTACAACGCGGTCACCGCCATCGAAGACCAGCACTTCGAAGATCACTGGGGCATAGATTTCCCGCGCATCGCGGGAGCCGCCGCGCGCAACGTCCTGAAACATCGCATCACCGGTGGAGCCAGCACCATCACTATGCAGCTCGCTGGCAATCTTTTCCTCGACCGCAGCGACCGCACCTTCCGCCGCAAAATGCAGGAAATCCTTCTCGCCCTGCAGATCGAGCGCCGCTACACCAAGCCGCAAATCTTCACCATGTACTCGAATCAGGTTTATCTCGCGCACGGCAACTATGGCTTCGCCGCCGCCTCGCAATTTTATTTTGGCAAGCCTGTCACCGACCTCAAGCTTCAGGAAGCCGCGCTTCTCGCCGGCATGGTCAATGGCCCGAAATTTTCGCCGTTGAATAATCCCGCGCTCGCGCTCGCTCGCCGCAACCTCGTCCTTCACCGCATGGCCGACGAAGGCAAAATCACCGCCGCCGAAGAAGCCGAGGCTCGCAAAACTCCTCTCAACCTGCACATCCAATATCCGCGCAACGATCTCGCGCCCTATTTCTTCGAAGACATTCGCAAATATCTGGAATCCACCTACGGCACCGAAGCCGTCCACGAGCGGGGTCTGCGCGTGTACACCACCCTCAACATCGCCATGCAGCGCGCCGCCAATCAATCCATCCGCGATGGACTGCACAGCTACGATCGCCGCCACGGCTGGCGCGGAAATCTTCCCAACGTCATTCGCGACAATCTCGGCACCCTCGCCGCTTATGAAGACGACGACTGGCGCCGCCCCATTGAGAAGGGAACGTACGCCACTGGCCTGGTACTCTCCGTCGAAGACAAAAACGCCACCATTAAAATAGGTCCGTATCGCGCCATTCTGTCGCCCGCCGATTTTGCCTGGACCGGCCGCAAAAAAATTGCCGACCTCTTGAAGCCGGGCGACCTCGCGCAATTTTCCATTCAGGAGCTGCGCGAAAATACCGCGCGCGTGCAGCTCGAACAACAACCCGGCCCGCAAGCGGCCATGCTCGCCATAGACAATCCCACCGGCGAAATAAAAGCCATGGTCGGCGGTTACAGTTTTGAAGATTCAAAATTCAATCGCGCCACCCAGGCCTACCGCCAGGTCGGCAGCTCTTTCAAAATTTATGTCTACGCCGATGCCCTCGAAAAAGGCTCTACGCCTTTCGACACTATTCTCGACGCGCCCTTCACCGTGCTCAGCGGCGGCCAGCCGTATTCCCCGCGCAATTACGATGAAAAGTTTGAAGGCAATATCACCTTACGCCGCGCCCTCGCCGGTTCGCGCAACGTCCCCGCCGTCAAGCTCGCCGAAAAAGTGGGCATCAACAGCGTCGTCAGCATTACCCGCCGCTTCGGCATCACCAGTTCGCTGCCGCCCTATCTGCCGCTCGCGCTCGGCTCCGCCGACATGCGCCTGATGGAGCACGTTTCCGCCTTCACCGTTTTCCCCAACGATGGCATTCGCATTGATCCGCACATGATTCGCCGTGTCACCAGCTACGATGGCGCGCTCCTCGAAGAAGCGCATCCGGAAGTTCACGACGTCGTATCCCCCGAAGTGGCTCGCACCATGACCGCCATGCTCGAGGAAGTCATCCAGTTCGGCACCGGCATTCAAGCCAAGCAGCTCGGCCGCCCCGCCGCCGGAAAAACCGGCACCACCCAGGACTACACCGACGCGTGGTTCGTCGGCTTCACTCCGCAAATTACTTCAGGGGTGTGGGTCGGGTTCGACGACAAACAAATTTCTCTCGGCAAAAAAGAGACTGGCGCGCGCGCCGCGCTGCCCATCTGGGTGCAATTCATGCGCGCCGCCTCCGCCGATCAACCCGCCATCGAATTCGCCAACGTCGTCTCTCTCGAGCAACAAGCCGCCGACCACCAGGTCCACGTGGACACCCCGGACACCGCCCCCACAGAAGACGAACCCGGCGCCCCCAAACAAAAACCCCCAACCGCAATCCCGCCCGTCACTCCGCCTCCGCCACCTGTCAAAACCTCGAACTCCGCCGCATCACCAAATCCAACCGTCGCCTCCGCGCACCCTTAATTAGTTGCAAAACGTAGCGAACAATTTCAGCAATGAAGTCAGGAGGCGGGGACTTCAGTCCCCGCGAAGCGTCCACACGTAAAAGGGGCTTTAGCCCCTGAAGCTCCACGGTTCCGAGACACTCACTGCCCCGTCCTTTTTCTCAGAAACGGATCCCATCCCCCAACTTTCAACGTTCTCCTCCGCCTGCGCTCATCCACAAACCCTCACCCCCCCCGTGCGGATTTCAGGAGGCGGGGACTTCAGTCCCCGCAACACCAGCCTGCACCAGCGGGGCTTTAGCCCCTGAAGCCCAAAAACGGATCCCATCCCCCAGCTTTCAACGTTCTCCTCCGCCCGCGCTCATCCACAACCATCACCGCACGCCCCCGCGTGACTTCCCCAATCGCGGTAATCGAAACCCCACCCACGGAACGCGGCACCAATCGCGCCTTCTTCCTCGCCACCGTAAACAACAACTCGTAATCCTCGCCGCCGTGAAACGCCAATTCCACTACGTCCGAAGGCAATTTGCCAACCTCCACCACCGCCCCAACTCCACTCGCCGCGCACAACCTCCGCAAATCACTCGACAATCCATCCGACAAATCCATCATTGCCGAAGCCACCCGCTTTTCACTCAGCCACCGCCCCAACGCCAGCCTCGGCTCGGGATACAAATGTTTGCGTAATCGCGCATCGCGCAAATTCACCCGTTTAGCCTCACGTAACAACCGCAACCCCAGCTCCGCCTCCCCCAACCGGCCACTCGCATAAATAATGTCTCCGACGCGCGCCCCCGAACGCCTCAACTCCCGCCCGGCGCGCACTTCGCCAACCACCGTCACATTGATCAGAACTTCTCTCCGCTCCGTCGTATCCCCGCCCACCAGCTCACACCCGAAACGCAAAGCCGCCCGCCGCAACCCACCCAAAAACTCCCCCAGCCACGGCCCCGCGAGCCCCTTCGGCAAAGCCAGACTCAACAAAAAACATCGCGGCACCCCACCCATCGCCGCCACATCGCTCACCGCTCGCGCCAAACACTTCCAACCCACCGAATCCGCCGGGTGCTTATCACGCAAAAAATGCGTCCCCTCCAGGAACCAGTCGCAAGTCAAAACCATCTCGCGCCCGTGCCCCGCCCTGACCAACGCCGCATCATCCCCTATCCCCAAGGACACAAAACCCGATCGTGCCTCAGACGTAAGGTCACGCGGAGGGCGCCCCACCCTTGGTTCGTAAGGGTGCGTCTTGGGGTCAGCCGTGTCCCTTTTAGAACTCACCCGCCCAAACACCCGCCCAATCCGCCCGACAACACCCTCTTCGCCGCTGTCCATCCGCTTTCCCAAATCGGTCCTCCTTCGTTCCAAAAAAAGTACACTGTTCCAATTCCGCACAAAACCTGTCCTTCCGTACAGGGAACAGTTTTCATCAACCTGTTCCATGAACAGGAAAATACAGGGTTGACTCTAGGCCCTCCTCGCCCTTAGTATGCCGAGCGATGCAAACCCAGTTCGCCGCCCAGAGTTTGCTACACTTAATAAGTATGCGGCCGGCAACATTGGGAAGCGCGCTGCGTATATTAGGCTGAGGGCCTTGAGCAATGTCCGGTAAGAATTACACATTCTACATTGCGTCCACGCCAGGAAAGATGCGCAAGCTCATTGTGCCGTCTTACCTGCTGCACGCTTTGGCGGCATTGGCCCTGATTGGCACCGTTACCGTAGCAGCCGCCGTCGGCTCCTATTCCCGCATGCTCTGGAAAGTGGGCAATTACAACGCTCTCCGCCACGACCAGGAAACCCTCAAAAAGCAGTATCAGCAACTTCAGGGCACCGTGGTGGATACCAACCAGCGCCTCGATTCACTCCAATCTCTCGCCACCGAAGTGGCCATGACCTACGGCGTGCTCCGCTACCATCCCGCCGCCTTCGACGAGCCCGACACCCCCGGCAACGCCCAGGATGTCTTCGATCGCTCCGTCGAGCAATACACCTTTTTGAAGCGCAACGCCGCCGTCATCGCCGTCTCCAATGCCGGTTTACGCTTGATGCCTGGCATGAGCTTCGCCGACTCCACCTACACTCCCGCGATCTGGCCGGTCATGGGACATATCACCGACAGCTTCGGTGAACGCCTCGATCCCTTCAGCGGAGAAGGCGCTTTCCACCGCGGCGTAGACGTGGCCTCCGACTACGGCGCTCCCGTGCACGCCACCGCCGACGGCGTCGTCACCATCGCCGAAACCCACTCCGGTTACGGACGCCTGGTGGTCATTGACCACGGCTTCGGCATCACCACCTGGTACGCGCACCTCTCCAGTTTCTCGGCCATCGCCGGCGCGCGCGTTAAGCGCGGCGAAGTGGTCGGCTACACCGGCATCAGCGGCCGCTCCACCGGCCCGCACGTCCACTACGAAGTCCGCATGAACAACGCCCCCGTCAATCCCTGGCGCTACATGCGCACCAACCCCACCGGCGACTAATCTCTCCTAAGTGTTGACGACTAATCAGGACCAGAAATATGCCGGGTGCCCCAGGCTCGGTTTATAGCCTGGGTCTCGTCGGGCCGCATCCTCAATGTGAAAGCGCACGTTTTTTGAACTTTAGTTTTTCGCGGAATGTCGCGCCGGGTGCCCCATACGACGGTTTTTCGTGTGGGGATTTTGGTACTGAAGAAACACCTACGATCAGCCGGGTGCCGCATCCTTTCGGTTTGTGAAAGGGTGCGGTTTTTGAACTTGGTTTCTGGGAAAGACGCCGCCGTAGCGCGTCAATAGATACTTCCTACTTCTGAACCGGCTTTTCACCAGTCACCACCGAAGCATTCAACGTCTCCAGGTTCGCCAGCCGCTGCCGAACCTGCTCAGTGTTTTTCGCATGCGGCACCAACTCCAGATACGTCCGCACCTCTATGATCGCTCCATCATAGTTCTTTCTTTTCGCGAAGATTTCAGCCAGCAACAAATGCGCCTGCGGAAAATGCGTCAGCAAATCCGTGTGCGTAGTCTTTAGCGCGCTTTTTTCAGCATCCGCCAGTTTATCGAGCTTGAAGTTGGCCACAGCATTATAAAAACTCGCCTCCACATAGTTAGATGAATCCAGATCCAGCACGTAACCCGGCTCATGGTGCAGCGGATCAAGATCCAGAATGTGATTCGTATATCCCAGCACTTCAGTCCAGTTTTCCACATCGAAAGCCATAGATGCCAAAGCCAGGTACGGCGGCAAAAATCTGCTATCGCTGGCCGTCGCGTGCGCAAGTGCCTCGCGCGCCGCGTCAACCTGCTTCTCGTTCCGCAAGACCATCCCCAACTCAAACCACGCATTCGTGTACGCGGGGTAAATCGCTACGGCTTTCTCGAACTGCTGCCGCGCAACAAGCGGTTTGCCCTTCCTCTGCGCCGCCACACCTTTTTCATACGCGCTTATCGCATCTTTCGGCGCCTTGTACGCCGAAGCACTCACCGTCGCGCCTTCTATCTTCCCACGCCTGCGTACCACGATCGCGCCCACGTCAACGCTGCTCAGACTCCCGGAAAGATCCACGAGGTTGATCACACTTGAGCTGAAGCCCGCCACCGAAGCGCGCAATTCGCAAGCAGCCAATTCCCGTCGCGGAATTCCCAGGTCCGCATTCTTGCTGGACATTTCTCTCTGCGACGGTCCATCTCCACTCGCGTCCACGATCGAATCCGAGCGCGATCCCAATTGCATGCTGAACTCGCCATGCGGACTGGCATGCACCTGTTGACGCACCCGCGCATTGCAGACTCGCTCCACCACCACATCGTTTGGAACCGGCAACCCATCCGCGGCGGACACTCGCCCCTGCAAAAACATCACCCGATCTTGCCTTAGCCCATTTTGTTGCGAATCCAACAGGTCCGGATTCACAGGGCGGCCCGGAGGCGGGGCGGTCGGCGGAGGCGTCGGCCCCGGCGGCTTTTGCGCAAACCCCGCAGGCACACATAATCCCGCTAATCCCACAACGAGGGCTGCTTCGGCGAAAATGCGCATCCGGCAATTCACAGGTCTATTCACAGGAGGGAACGGCTGAGACCAAAATCTTAGGACCCCGATCAGCGCAAGTCAAGGCTCGTAAATCGTCCAAAAGCCCGCAAATTAACCCGCCAAGTAATGAGCGGCCACCTGCGAATCAAGCGCCCGATGCCGCAGACTTGTTAAACGACTTGATGCCCGCCTCTTCGTCCTCAACGATTTCGAAAACGGTGTACAGCTTCGTCATCTGCAGCAGATCGTGCACTTTCTTAGTCAGGTATACGAGCTTCAGTACGCCGCCCTCTTTTTGTGCGCTCGTAAACGCGCTGACCAGCGAGCCCAGCCCCGCACTGTCTATGTAATCCACATCGGCAAGGTCCAGCAGAATTTTCTTTCGCCCCTTGGCCAGCAGGTCGTGAACCAGTTCGCGAACCGCGGCCGACCCTTCCCCAAGTTCAATTCGCCCGCTGATCTGCACAATCGTCACGCCTTCAATTAACCGCGTGATGGATTTCATCGGTAACCTCCCTGAACGCTCACAACCTAAACGAAAACTCTAGCTCGAATCGCGACCTCATACAACCGAGCGTTCGAACGGATGGTTGAGTGTTTTCACGTGAAACCAAATTGCCCGTTTCACGGTACCGACGCAATTGTCGACACCCCGACATTTGGCGAATTGTGCGACAAGCCGACATCCAGCATTCGAATGTTGTAACGCCGATCCGCAGTTCTTAGTGTGATTTGTCTTGGGTGCCGCACCCTTCGATCCTCAGGCTGCGGTTTGTGAAGTTGCTCTATTCGAACAAATAAATCCTACTTCGTCAGCACCTTCTCAAAAAAATCCAGCGCCCGCGCATCTTCCGACTGCCCCAGCCAAAACATGGCCTGCTTCCGCACCACCGCATTGCGATTCGTCTGCGCCACCTGAATCAATTTCGGCACGCCTTCATCTTTCGGCAGCTGGTTCAACGCAAACACCGCTTGCTTCTTTACCTCCGTGTCCGGATCATTCTCAATCGCGCCATCAATCGCGCCCACGGCGCGCTTCCCGGCCTTCTGCGCCAGCCAAAAAATCGCCTGCCCGCGCACATGCGCGCTCTCATCCTCGTGCGCCATGCGAATCATTTCATCCAGCGCCGCCGGCTCCTTGCTGACGGAAAGCGCGAAGGCCACCTGTGCGCGTACTTCCGTCGAGGCATCGCTTTTCCCCAGATGTTGCAGCGCCGCAAATCCTTCCTTCCCGCGCGCCGCTCCCATCCAGAACGAAGCCTGCTTCCGCAACTCTTCCGGCCGCCCCGGCGCTACAAATCTTTCCAGCGCGGCTTCCGCGTCCGCGCCATCGTGTAAAGCGATCGCCGTCAGTGCCCCGTTGCCGAGAGAGTCTCCGTCGTGTTCACCCGCACTGTTCTTTCGCACGTACTCGGAAAGCACCGCCACGCTCTCCGCCGCCTCCACATCCCTGAACCACACGACCGGCAATCCGCCCATATCCAAAACACAATTCTCTGAAGCCACCTTGATGCGTGTTACGTGCCGACCCTGTAGCCGAAGAAGCACCAACAGTTGCTCGCTCCCTTCCAGTTTCACAGTAGCTTTTACCGCGCTCTTGCTTTTGCGCGAGTTATTCCAGAGCTCATGGTCGGCTTCCAGTTCGCATCGTCCGCAACCTTCTCCCAGAGAGTCGTCGTAATTTCCGCAGCAGATGGTTCGTTCGCCCGCGACAGCTTTCACCGCATAACCAATCCACATCGGGGCAGTCGCGTTCTTCTCCGCCTCCGCGAGCGTGGCCGCCCAGGATCCCGTCACGCCGCGTTTCTCCATCTTTCCATTCTCAAAACGTGGAACGTCACTGGCCGCAACACCATTTTGACCCGCGATGTTTTCCTGCGGCGCGCGGGCGCTGCTCATGATGCCCAGGTTAAACAGCGTCAGCATTACTCCCAGCAAAATTCTGCGCACTACCATCGTCATGTTCGTCTCCATCTACTTCTCCAAAATCTCCATCATGTAGTCCGAAGCTTCCTTCGACTGCATCAGTGCCAGCTTCTGGACCGCAACCTTCTTCAGCCCCGCATCTTTTTCCGCGCGCGCAATTCCCACAATCGCGTGCGCATTCCCCTGAATGAAATATGCGTTCAGCACTTCCTCGCGAATTCCGCGGTCCGTCTCTTTCGAGTAAATTCCCGCCAGCGCCTTCCCGGAATCCTCCGAGTTGATCAGCCCCAGGTTGCGCACCGCCATTCGCCGCAGCTCGGGATCCTTTTCATCTCGCGCCGCTGCCAGAATCTTGTTGGAGTCGCCCGCCAGAAAAAACGCCTGGATCAATTCGCGCTTTATCTCCGGAGAAGCCTCCGTCTTGTAAAGCTGTTCCAATTCGCTCTCGCCGTGTACGAGCCCGAGTTGCCGAATCGCTTCGCCGCGCAGCCCGGGATCCTTCTCGCTTTTCGCCGCCGCAAACAGATGCTCCTTATCTCCGCCGATCATGTAGCTGCGCAGAATCGCCCGCTTCAGCGAAGCGTCGCTCGTGGAGGCGTAAACGTCCGCCATGGTTTTTCGCGATTCCACTCCGCCGAATATTCCCAGATACTCCACCGCCTTGCGTTGCAGCTCCGGATTGCTCTGCCCCTTGGCAATGCGCCCGATAATTTCTCGCCCTTGTTGCGTCCCACCCTGCGCCAGGACAAAAAGCGCCTTCGATTTTTCCTTTGGCGAAGCCGATCCTTGCAGCACCTTCTCAAGCAAAGGCATCGCCCGCTCGGGATCGCTATTCATCAGGCTTTGAATCGCCAGCATCCTCAGTTCTTCGTTACTTTGATTTTCAGGACGCGCCGGCTGCCCGCTCCCTTGCCGCACCTCAATCTCCAGCGCGCTCGCGTCTTTTTGCCAGCGGCTCTGCGGGAAGCGCTTTTTCAAATCCGCGATCGCTGCCAGTGCCGCCTGTCGCTGCCCCAGCCGCTGTTCCGCGTAGGCGCTCCAGTACAGCGCCGCATCCGTCTGCGGCCCGTTCTCTTTTGCTAGTTCAGAAAATTTCTCCCGCGCCTGCTCGTAATTGTCGTCATCAAGAGCCTCACGGCCATCGTCATAGAGTTCCTCCTGCCGCTCTCTCCGCTCCTGGTCCTGATCCCTTTTCTCCTGCTCTCTTTCGCGCTTTTCCTGCTCGCGCTCCCGCTTCTCGCGGCTGCTGTCTCCCTGGTCCTGCCAGCTATCGCTCTCCAATTCCTCGCGATCCTCAGGCTCCACGGCTTGCGACACCGCAGCAGTGGACTGCAGCAGATGCAACGACCGGGCGTCGGCGCTTGCTTGCACTGGCATCGCCAGCAGTAAAATCCCCGCCGCCCACGCGAATTTCTCTCCACCAGATGTTTTTGTTGTCCTCATGCCTCGTTATTCCTCTCTATGTTCATGGCACCGCTTTGCGCCGGCACCGGCTTGCTGGTGTTTTCTATTAACTGAATCTGCCTGGTCAGCACCCGAACCTTGAACAGCAACCCGTCATCATCAATGCGCTGGCGAATAGATTTGATCTGCGCCGGGGTCACCGTCTGCGGGCTGTGCGCCACGTCCAGCAGCACCCGCTCCAGTTCGTCGAGCACATTGGCGATGCCCGTGTCGCCTTCCTGTAACGCCGTCTGCCGGTATAACCGGTTTTCATCCAGCAAATCTTCCGCACGTCGCCGCTGCGACGAAAAATTCACCTGCTTCAATCCCGCGCCACCTGGCTCCGCATTGGCGATATCCATCAGCACCATTTCCGAACGCCCCAGGTGTTCGCCCACCGCCAGCATTAAAACGCGTTCGCGCATCCGCGCCGCGTCAGCCGCCGTAGCAGCGGTCGTCGTAACTCCTCCGTCCGCCGGAGTCACACGCTTGCTAACGCGTCCGGCGAAAAACGCCACCAGTACCAGCACAGCGAGCAGCGCGCCCACCGCCAACCTTTGCGGCGCAAGAAACGCCCCCCACCACTGGCCACGTTTTTCCGTCAGTCGCGGCGCAATTCGCTGCCACACCCGCCGCCCGTATTCCTCGCCGGGCTCGGGAACCGGCAGCGCCTCGAACGCCGCCAGCATTTCCGTCAACCCAGCGAGCCGCGCGTGGCATTCCGCGCAAGCAGCGATGTGCGCGCTAAACTCCTCGCGGCCGGAGGTCTCTCCATCCTGGTAAGCAATCAATTGCTCTTCGTTCAAATGCTTCATGATTCCGTTCCTATCGCGCGAGCCTGTCCCCGGGAAATGAATTGCGGCTCCAGCGCCGTTCGCAACTTTTGCACCGCGCGAAATACCGTGTTCTTTGCCGCGCTCGAATTCGACTTCAGCGCCAGGGCAATCTCTTCGATTCCGCAGCCATCGCAGTGCCGCATCACAAATGCGATGCGCTCCGCCGGCGTCAAACTCTGCAGCGCCGTTTCCATCTCGCGTTTCAACTCCACACTCTGCGTCAGCCTTTCAGGAGTAGGAGCCGCATCCGGAATCTGCCGCAGCGGATCCTGGTCCACGTCATCCAACATTTCGGCGCTGGGCGCCTGCCGCCGCGCCTCCTCTTTTTTCTTCTGGCGGAGGCGGTCAATGCTGTAATTTGCGGCGATGCGATACACCCAGGTGGCGAAATTGGCCTGCGACGCGAACTGCTCCAGTTTTTGATAAGCGCGCAAAAAGGCCTCCTGCACAATTTCTTCGGCGTCGTGATGATTTCCGCTCAGCCGGTACGCCAGGCGAAAGATCGTGGCGCTGTGCCGCTCCACCAGAATTCGAAAAGCATCGCGATCGCCCGCAAGCGTGCGTTCAATGGCAATGGCGTCGGCTTCCCGAACGCTCTCGACGCTTTCGTTCATTCTCATCCTTAGACAGGTTTTGCGGCCCGCGGTTAGGTCCGCGACGGGGTGCTCGTATGGCGACTCCGAAACGGTAAGTCCCCCAAGTGGTCGCGTTACAACCGCTTAAAGCCGGACTGGCGCGGGTGGTCGCACCCGCGTTTGAAATACCGTATCATTACCGTGGTTTCAGCTACCCCTTCATATATGGAATGTGGGTGCCGCATCCGATCGGTTTCTGAAAGGGTGCGGTCTTTGAACTTTTTAGAGCTGAGAAGTCTCGATCCAGGTTAACCAGGCCACAAGCAACACTCAGGAGCCAAAGTTGATTCCACGCTACACCCGCGAGCAGATGGGCGCTGTCTGGCGCGACGCCAACAAATACAATAAGTGGCTTGAGGTAGAACTCGCCGCCACGGAAACGCTGGCGGAAGCCGGCGACGTCCCGAAAGAAGCCGCCGCTAAAATTCGCGCCAACGCCAAAATAGATGTCGCGCGCATCAATGAACTCGAATCCCGCGTGAAGCACGATGTGGTCGCCTTCACCATGGCCGTCGGCGAATCCATTGGCGATCCGGCCGCCGGGCGCTGGTTTCACTACGGCATGACCTCCAACGACGTGGTGGACACCGCGCAGGCTTTACAGGTCCGCGAAGCCTCCCGGCTCATCGAAGCGGCACTCGCAAAATTTGGCGATGCGCTTGCCGCGCGCGCCCAGGAATTTCGCTCCACTCCGCAGATCGGCCGCACTCACGGAGTGCATGCCGAGCCCATTACCTTCGGCTTGAAAATCGCGAACTGGTACGCGGAAAACGAGCGGAACCAGCAACGTTTCCGCGATGCTGCCGCGCAAATGGCCATTGGCAAAATTTCCGGAGCCGTTGGCAACGCGTCGCATCTGGGCACCGATATCGAAGAACGCATTTGCCAGCGCCTGGGCTTGACCGTCGCGCCCGTTGCTTCCCAGGTGATTCAACGCGATCGCCATGCGCACTATTTGAGTTCGCTTGCGCTGGTCAGCGCCATGCTTGAAAAAATCGCGCTCGAAATTCGCCACCTGCAACGCACCGAGGTGCGCGAAGCCGAAGAGCCCTTCGGCGGCGAGCAGCGCGGCAGCAGCGCCATGCCCCACAAGCGCAACCCGGTAACCTGCGAACAAATCTGCGGCCTGGCCCGCATCGTGCGCTCAAATTTGATCGCTTCCTTTGAAAACGTGGCGCTCTGGCACGAGCGCGACATTTCGCACAGCTCCGTCGAGCGCGTCATTCTTCCCGACTCCACCATCCTGGTGGACTACATGCTCGCCAAAATGACCGCCATTATCGCCGACATGCGTGTCTTCCCCGAACGCATGCTGCGCAACCTGGAAATGACCCACGGACTGGTTTTCTCCGGCCAGCTTCTGCAGGACCTGGTGGAAAAAGGCATGCCCCGCGACGACGCCTACAAAGCGGTGCAGGAAAATTCCATGGCCGCCTGGGAAACCGAATCCAGTTTCCGCGACCGCGTAGCCGCCGACCAGCGCATCACAAAAATTCTGGACGCCAACGCCCTCGCGCACACCTTCGACCTGCAGCGCCAGCTCCGCCACGTAGACGCCATCTTCACGCGCGTATTCGGCAAGCAAATCAAAAAGCCCTCGGTCTGAAATTTAGTAGATCGCCCCTCGCCTGATTCAATCTCTTCCATCAGTAACCAACGATCATTCCGACCACGCAAAAAGAAACACTGTGCAAGAAAAGAAAACCTGTCATTCCGACCGGAGCGGCCAGTCTTTTCCTTGCTTGCGAAGCAAGCACTGGCCGCGTAGTGGAGGACCTCTCTTCGATTACCGCGGAAGCCACTACCAGTATTCGCTCTGCAAAAAAAAACGCCGGCTGAGAAAAACTCAACCGGCGTAACAGCCTCTTCTAGATAAAAAACTCTAGCTGCGGAGGCGGAAAATCAATCTCGCACCCGATACTAATCCAAAATTACTCCACGCGCTGCACGTAACGCGCTTCGGTGGTGTCCACCTTTACACGGTCGCCTTCATTCACGAATGGCGGCACCTGAATCACCAGACCCGTCTCCAGCGTAGCCGGCTTGCCCACCGCGCTGGCCGTAGCTTTCTGCAGTGTCGGCTCCGTCTGCACCACTTTCATTTCCATGGTGTCCGGCAAATTTATGCCGATGGCTTTTTCTTCAAAAAATTCTACGTGCACAATGGTATTGGGTATCAGATAAAAAACCGTCTCGCCCAGTTCATCGCGCGTCATCTGCATCTGTTCGTAATTCTTGGTGTTCATGAAATGAAATTCGTCGCCTTCGCTGTACAGATACTCAAATTCCACTTCATCCAGGATGGCGCGATCCACAAATTCTTCCGCGCGAAAGCGATAGTCAATCATCGTGCCGGTGCGCAAATTCTTCATGCGCGTCTGCATCGAGCCGCGCTTGTTGCCGGGCGTGCGGTGGTCCACGCTGAATACGGTGTAGAGCTGCCCTTCGTGCTGGATAACCATGCCGGGGCGAAGTTGTGTGGCTTTCGTGTTGCTCATAATCTCCCAATCAAATGTGGTTCGGAAACTTCGCCGGGCGCCCGCATTCCCACAGGCCCGCGAAATCACTCGAGGGACGCCGGAAACATCCCTTCCAGCGTGAGCCACAAGTATAAATCCCCGCATTCCAAGCGGTCAATCATTGAGAAAACACGGAGTCACATTGAACGTGCCATGACCAATCTTTAGTTGACTGTGAGACTGGACGGAAGACTCGTGGCGCTGCCAACGCTGTTGCTCACCGTGACTGTGAACACCGCCCCATTGTCCGCAGAAGTGGTCGCCGGAGTCGTGTACATTGCGTTGGTGGCGCCGCTGATGTTCACGTTGTTTTTCTGCCACTGATAGCTGAGGTCAGCCGATCCCGCCGCAGTCACGCTGAACGTTGCAGCAGCTCCCGCCATCACCGTCGCATCGTGCGGCGGGACAGCGACCGAGGCTCCCACCGAACTCCCGGAAATCGCCGGTGGCCCGCTGGAGAAGCAGCCCGCAAAATTGCATCCGACTTTAACTGAGGCATTCATTTCCGTTGCGCCCGGCGCGGCCGAGTTGTTGCCGGCCACCATGCACGCTGGATCCGATCCAACCAATTTCACCGGCACGAGGATCAGATTGTTGACCACCTGGGCTGTTCCGCAGGTGGCCACATCCAGCAGCTCGATATAGCCGGTAGTGTTCACGTCAATAATCGAATTATTGTGAAAATTGTTATTGTTCGGCGCAATGTCCGGGGGTGTCGACGAACTTCCGTGAATCAGAAAATTTTCGTACTGGTTATTCCAGAAAACGTTTTGATCGACTTCAAAACCGCCGGCATTTTCGTCAAGATAAACGCCGCTGAGCGGAAAATTGTCGGCCGCACCCGTAATCAGTGACTGCGTATCGTGGAACCAGTTGTGATGAATGCGCGTTCCGGTTACGTGATTGGCGGCGGTCACGGTAAAAAGATTGACGTACAACTCCGCTCCGTCACGCGAAAGGACCATCGAGTTGTAGAGATTGTTGTAGCTGATGTCGTTATCGCTGGGTGGAACGTTTACGTCCGGAATATTATTTGGAAAAATCGCTTGGCGCCCGTTGCTGTGCGAGGTGTTGTTCTGAACTATGTGCCCGGTGCCACTTATGCTTATGCCCGAACAGAAATTGGCCATGTAATCGGCGTGATGAATCAAGTTGTTTTTGACGGTGTTATTACTGCCCCGGATGGTGACGCCATTACCCGCACTGTAAGCAATGGTGCTGTTGCGTAGAATGTTGCCGGTTCCGTTGATGATGATTCCGCTGTCTGCCATATGGACGTATTGAAACGAAGTCGGAAAGCCGGCGGCATCCGGCAGGCTCGTGTAGTGCGTAACGTATTGCGCGTTCAGCCCATCGAGGACGTTATTTGCGCTGGAGGCATCCGAATTAATGGCGCCAGCTAAAATGATCATGTTTTCAATGGTTACATTAGACTTGCCGCTCAGGTCCAACACAAACTGGCGCTGTTTGGCGCGTACGTCCAGCGTGTTGGGGTCCACGTTTCCGGGTGCCCAGAAATACAGTGTTGCAGCAGTCGCGTCATAGAACCATTCCCGCTGCATATCCAGCGCCCCAAGAATGCCGAACACATAGTAGTAACCGCCTGCCGTGGGGCAGATGAAAGACAAATAGCACGCGCTGTCCAGGCTGAAGGTAAGTTGTCCGGTTTGTGACGCCGTGACCGTGCCGGTCTGAGGATCCCAGGGATCGGTTCCGCTCCACGTGTGAATTTTTGCTCCGGTCCAATTGATGTTCGGCAAATTTGCATCAACCAGTTTTGTGGCAGTCGTGCCAGCTTGGGCTGTAGCCCAATTCACATGGAATAGGTCGTCCCCGTTGGGCCACCGAGCCTCAGTCATCATCTGGTTACCGACGAAGAGCTGATTGGTGTCTCCTGTGGATAGATTGGCCGTGGCTTTGTAGATTGAATCTTGATAGCGAGTCCAGCCGGTCACGGGATCGGTTCCGTCCAAGGTGGCTGGCTCTCCGTCGTAAGAGGTGATGGTAATTCCCGAGTTCGGCGTGACAGTTTCGCTATAAACGCCCGCGCGAATTACGCACGTTTCCCCACTGGCAACGGTCGTGGCGCATTTTTGAATGGTGAGATAAGGCTGGCTGAAGCTGCCCGTATTGGAATCACTCCCGTCGCGTGCGACAAACCGTACCGTAGCAGGGAGGGCGCCGCTTATCGCGAAGTTAGCTACCTGTGACATCCCCCCGCCAGGCGCCGGATTGCTCACTGTGACTGTTGCGGTACCGCTGAAAGCGATGGCAGCCTCAGGAATGGCCGCTGTAAGTTGCGTTGCGCCGACATAAGAGGTCGGGTACGAGTTGCCGTTCCATTGCACCGCCGAGCTCGAGATGAACCCGCTTCCGTTCACCGTCAGCGTGAAAGCCGCTCCGGCGCTGGCCGTAACGGAAGGTAAGAGCGAGCTGATAGACGGAACTGGATCGTTGATGGCATAACCAGCCGTCACGGACGGCCCGCCGCCGGGAGCAGGGTTGGCGACCGTGATGTTTGCGGTCCCCGCGCTAGTAAGATTTGCGCCAGGTATTGACGCTGTGAGCTGCACCGCACTTACATACGTTGTTGTTTGATTACTGCCGTTCCACTGCACCGTCGACGTAGGGATAAAGTTCGTTCCATTCACGGTCAAAGTGAATGCGCCTCCGCCCACGCTTGCGGACGGCGGAGAAAACGTAGTGACGGATGGGATCGGATTGTCAGCCGTCGGAGGAGGCTCGAATGTCGGCGAAGAACCCCCGCAACCTGACAACAGCATGATGAAAATCAGCAGTAAGATTGCCGTGGCTCTACACGATTCGCATTTATTCAAGCTGGTTCAAACGCGCACGGGCGCGTTCCTCCGAATTAGTAGTGTCTGCGCGGGACCATTAAACGTTTTCGCGCTGACTGGACCGGTGATAATTCTGCGAAGGACTAAGCATACCAGCGCCAACGCGGATTCTTCCTTGTGGTTCCTCCGCGGAACCTTGTACGGTTACACTCAGCTTAAGGTTACCGCCGCGCTGAGTCTTCACGCTGAGGCCAATTAGAGCCGATTATTGAGGAACGGCGGCCGCCAGTCGCTCGCCGCCCGCCGCTGGTCCTCAATGTGCGCGAAGGCCCCCCTCGTCACTTTCACCTTCACGAATGCTGAATTAACTCCGTCGCAAGTGGTAATTATTTGCGCCAATAGTTATTGGCCGCGGCAATCGTTTGAAACTCTATCGCCACCACCTTGCTGGCGGCGATAAGACTGTCGGGATTTGCTGAGTAATTCGGCCGGCCGCCTTTCAGAACATCAAGATCGGGCTGCAAGTTGTGGATCGTATGTCGAGCCATGGTGAGCGCTAATTTGCGGCCTTCTTCTGGCGAGCTGGTAATCAGCGTGCCTCCCGGCACGAGCACTAATTCTGAATCGGGTACGCGGTTCATGTCGGATCTCCTGTGGACATCGAATGTAAAGGGCGGCGCTGATGCTATCAGAAATAATGTGACCCTCAGATTAACGCGTCATTGAGGTCTCAGCGGACTCCGCCATGATTTTTCTATCTCGTCAGCATTGCGGGGTGACTTCTAACTCATCAGGTTCTAGCTGTCTGAAGTGATAAGCACGATCATCGAGGAGCCGCGGCAGCCAGTCGCTCGCCGACCGCTGCCAGGGCTACTGTGGGTGCGATCTCGCCATCGGCCTGGTTGACGTAATGCACATCAGCGGGACCCTCGCGGATCACATAGTACATACAGCTGTCGAGGCAGCTTTTTTGATGCTGATGGTTGGCAGGAACATAAGCGTAGGACCCTTGAGTCAGAACCTGCACTGCTTGTCCCTTCATTTCCAATTGGAAACTTCCACTTACGAACAACACTTGCGTATTCGCCGAATGCGTGTGCCACGGCACCTT
>JBBRPU010000028.1:0-19668 GCA_038227545.1 Candidatus Acidiferrales bacterium | reverse complement strand
GGGCCCAGGGCAAGCTGCTGCGCGTGCTGCAGGAACGCACTTTCGAACGCCTCGGCGGCACGGAAACCATTCACGTTGATGCGCGCCTCATTGCCCTCACCAACGTGGATCTGCCGGCCGCCGTCAAAAATGGAAATTTTCGCGAAGACTTGTATTTCCGCCTCAACGTACTGGCTCTCGCGGTTCCGCCCTTACGCGAACGTCGCGAAGACATTTTGCCGCTGGCGGAACAGTTGCTCGGCGTTATCCGCACTATCCACGCCCGCCCCCATCTTCAGTTGAGCGAGCCAACTCGCCGTATGCTCGCCGCCTATCCGTGGCCCGGAAACGTGCGCGAACTTCGCAACGTACTCGAACGCGCCGTAGTGTTTTCTGATCGCCAGAACAACGATTCCGCCGCCGATGGTCAACCGGCATTCCTCGAGCCTGCCAATTTCCCGGAAAACTTGCGCATTCTCGCGCCCGGCAACATCGCCAACCTGCGCTCCCTCGAAGACATGGAGCGTGAAGTCATCGCCGCCACTCTCGAAGCCCTGCACTACAAAATCAGCCAGTCCGCGGCCAGCCTGGGCATCAGCCGCAAAACGCTCCTCGAAAAGCGCAAAAAGTACGGTCTGCAGTAAATGCGTTTGCGCCTGGTCATGCTTGGCAAAACGCGCCGCCCGGAACTTCGCGCCGTCATAGACGATTACGTCAAACGTATCAGTCGCTACGCTCCCATCGAAGTCACCGAGCTGCGCGAAACAGAAGCCGCTCTGAAAAAATTCACTTTCGAGCAGCCCTCCACCATCGTGCTTCTCGACGACGCCGCGAAAAATCTCGATTCCCAGTCTTTTGCTAAATGGATCGGCGAGCATCGCGATCGCGGCACCCGCCAGCTCATCTTCGTTTGCGGTGGCGCCGACGGTTTCCCGGAAGAAATTCGCCGCCGGGCCCATCAAAAGTTATCTCTCAGCCCCATGACGTACTCGCACGAACTGGCCCGTGTTATGCTCGCTGAGCAGCTCTACCGCGCTTTCGCCATTCTCTCCGGCAGCGCCTACCCCAAGTAATTTTGCATTTTTAAGGGCACCGATTATGTCCATTCGCGTCATAGCTGATCAAGACAAGCCGTCCGCCACCATAGAAATTCCGCTCGATAAGCCGCTGCCCGATTACGATCTCGACCAATTGGAACAACCCACTCCGCGCGATGTGGATTCCATTCTCGTCTCCCAGGGCTTTCGCGATCTGGTGGACGACGCCCGCGGTGTGCTGATGGACTTGCTGGCTCATCCGCCTTCCGTAGCGAATTCTTCACAGAACGCTCCTCTCCATCTCACTCATGCGAGCCCGTCGCCGCTCGAGCTCGTCCAGCTCACCGGAGCGATTTGTCCCGGCGACGACGAAGTCTATCGCCCCGGTTTGTGGATTGTGCTGTCCGATCCGCAAGCCACAGCAAAGACCGCATTGCCAGCCGCCACGCAGGACCGCGTTCATGGCATTGCCGACGAGCTGGTGAAGCGCCTCTCGCTAACTTAATCAGTAAACATTTTCGGTCGGTGCGCGGCTTGACCTTTTCACCCGCAATCCGCGAAACTTTCGTTTCGCCATAGCCACAACTTTCAGATCGGACTCTTATGCCGGAAGAAAAAGGTTTGCTCATTGTCTACACCGGGCCCGGCAAAGGCAAAACCACTTGCGCGCTCGGGACCGCCTTTCGCGCAGTCGGTCAGGGTTTGCGCGTCCTCATGGTGCAGTTCATCAAAGGCTCCTGGCACTACGGCGAACTCGACGCCGCCAAAATGCTGGGTGATGACAAATTCGAAATTCGGCCCATGGGCCGCGGCTTCGTCAAAATCGGTGGCGCTGAAACCGATCCGGAAGACATCAAGCTCGCCCAGGAATGCTGGCAGGCCGGACGCGATGCGATCTACAGCGGCAAATATGATTTGGTCGTTCTCGATGAAATCAATTACACCATCAGCTACAAAATGCTCGACGCCGCGGAAGTCGCTGAGTCGCTGAAAAATCGCCCTGAGCGCGTTCACGTCATCTGCACCGGCAGGAACGCACACCCGCTGCTGACCGAGCTCGCTGACCTCGTCACCGAGATGCGCGAGGTGAAACACCCCTACACGAAGGGTATACTGGCGCAGCGGGGAATCGACTACTAGGCTGCCCGGCCGACTATGACTTGGTTCAAGCGCGACAAAAAATCCATCGCTGAAACCACGCCGCCCGAAGAGCGCCGCGTGCGCACCGAAGGCCTGTGGGTTAAGTGCGACTCCTGCCGCACCATCGTTTTCCGTAAGGACCTAGAAGCCAATCTCTTCGTATGTCCCAAGTGCCAGTTCCATTTCAAAATGAATGCCAAGAAGCGCCTCGAGATGCTGTTCGACGGCCGCTACACCGAACACGACGCGGGCATGACCTCCACCGACCCGCTGCATTTCACGGACACTAAGCCCTACGCCGTCCGCCTGAAAGAAGCCCGCAAAAAGCTTGGCATGAACGACGCCGTCATCACCGCCGAAGGCCAGCTCAATGGCCGACACGTGGTCTGCTGCGCGATGGAATTCGGCTTCATTGGCGGCTCCATGGGCGCGGTAGTGGGGGAAAAAGTTACCCGCGGCATTGAACTCTCCATCGAAGGCCGCAAGCCTTTCATCGCTGTGTCCTGTTCCGGCGGCGCGCGCATGATGGAGGGCACCATCAGCTTGATGCAGCTCGCCAAAGTTTCCGCCGCGCTTGCAAAACTCGACGACGCCCGCATCCCCTACATTTCGTTGCTCACCGATCCCACCACCGGCGGCGTCACCGCCAGCTTCGCCATGCTGGGCGATCTGAATATCGCTGAGCCCGGCGCTCTGATTGGCTTTGCCGGTCCCCGCGTCATCGAACAGACCATCGGCCAGAAATTACCCGAAGGGTTTCAGCGCTCCGAATTCCTGCTGGAACACGGCTTCCTCGACGCCATCGTCCCGCGCAAGGATTTGAAATCTTTCATCAGCACCTCGCTCGATCTGTTGTTCCGCTGAACTCCTCACGCAAAATGGATTACACCGCGGCGGTAAATTATCTGCTTTCTCTTGGCAGGGAGCTGGCTGCTCCCACGCAGGCGGCCGCCGCCAAATTCAATCTCGAAAATATCGCCATTCTCGATCAGCGTCTCGGGCGTCCCAGCCGCGCTTATCCTAGCGCGCACATCGCCGGCACCAATGGCAAAGGCTCCACCGCCGCATTCCTCGAATCCATTCTGCGTCACGCCGGCCTGCGCACCGGCCTCAACACTTCTCCGCATCTAGAAAAAATCAACGAGCGCATTCGCATTAATGGACAGGAAATCAGCGACGAGGCCTTCGCCGACGTTTTCACCAAAATCCATAACTCGATCGAAAAGCTTCTGGCTGCGGGCAAGCTCCGAGCTCATCCCACCTACTTCGAATGCGTCACCGCCATGGCTTTCGAACACTTCGCACAGCAACGCGTAGACTTCGCAATTTTCGAAGTCGGTCTCGGCGGGCGACTCGATGCTACAAATGTTCTTTCGCCTGCGATCACTATCATTACCCGCGTGGACTTCGATCACGAAAATTTTCTCGGCCACTCCCTGCAGGAGATCGCCGGCGAAAAAGCAGGCATTCTCAAGGCCCGCGTGCCCGTGGTCGTCGCCGAACAACTCCCTGAACCCCGCGAAGTCATCCTCGCCCGCGCGAAAGAGTTGGATTGCCCCGTAATCGAAACAACTGTCGCCTACAAGATTGAAGAGGCGACCGGCCAGGTATCACCGCCGCAACAAAACGAATCCACTGGCCGTGCCCACGCCAAAGTCATGGACGCCTCATCCAACTGGACTCTCGAAATCACACCTTCTCTGGCAGGCCAATTCCAGCTGCAGAATGCCGTGAACGCCCTCGCCGCCGCACGCCTTCTCTCACAGCGTGGCTTTCGCATCCCAGACGAATCCATTGCCGCCGGAATCGCCACCACCGTCTGGCCGGGACGCCTCGAAAAACTACAATCCGATCCCGACGTGTATCTCGATGGCGCGCACAATCCCTCGGCGGCTCACGAACTCGCCAATTTTCTTACACAAAATTTTGCGGCGCGAAAAATCTGGCTCATCTACGGCGCTCTCCGCGACAAATCCGTGGATGAAGTCGCCGGCTGGCTCTTTCCCCTCGCCGCGGAGGTCATCATCACCGAGCCGCGTACCCCGCGCTCCATATCGGCCCAGCAACTGGAAGAAATTGCCGGCCACCATGCCAGCCACTTCATAACCATGCCCGACGCGGAACGGGCGCTCGATCATGCGTTAGCCAATGCCCAGCCTGCGGACGCCATATTCATAACTGGCTCGCTCTATCTCGTCGGCCAGTTGCGCGCCCACTGGAAAAATCGTGCACGGGTCGCCGCGAACTCCAAAACACCGTAGAATATCCAACTCACCCGTGAGCATCGCCTTTAATCGGAACCGCTCTAACAAAATGCCGGAAAAGAAATCACGCCCGCGGCCGTCGAAATTTTCTTCCGGTGCCCATCCGCTCGTAGGCGTGATCATGGGTTCCACCTCCGATTGGGAAACGCTTGAGAACGCCTCCAAAACTTTGTCGGAGCTCGGCATTCCTCACGAGACCAGGGTAGTCTCCGCGCACCGCACTCCCGATCTGCTGTTCGAATACTCTTCCGGCGCGGAAAAACGCGGCATCGAAGTGATCATTGCCGGAGCTGGCGGGGCCGCGCATCTTCCCGGAATGACCGCCTCAAAAACCGTGTTGCCCGTCCTCGGCGTGCCCGTCGAATCCAAAGCTCTCAAGGGTCTGGATTCTTTGCTCTCCATCGCGCAAATGCCCGGCGGCATTCCGGTCGGGACTCTGGCCGTCGGCAAATCCGGCGCCATCAACGCTGCGCTGCTGGCAGCCGCTATTCTGGGCATCAAGCATCCCCAGATCCGCGAAGCCCTGCGCGAGTTCCGCAAAGCCCAGACCAATCGAGTGCTCGCCGCTCCGGATCCTTCCGCGGCATTGCGATTGCCAAAATCCAAAAATCTTTCCCGCTCCGGCCGCCGCGTCAAATCCAGGAAGTCCTCGTGACCATCGGCATTCTCGGCGGCGGCCAACTCGGATACATGCTTGCTCTTGCCGGCTACCCGCTCGGTTTGCGCTTCCGCTTTCTCGATCCTTCCCCGGAAGCTCCCGTCGGCCGCATCGCTCAACGCGTCACCGCCGACTTCGATGACCAGGCCGCGCTCGAAAAATTCGCCGCCGGTCTGGAACTAGTCACTTATGAATTCGAAAACGTACCCGTCGCCGCCACAAAATTCCTCTCCGAACGTGTACCCGTTTTTCCGCCGCCAGCGACGCTCGAGATTGCCCAGGACCGCCTCAGGGAAAAAGCCCTCTTCAATAAGCTAGGAATCGCGACTACCGCATTCGCGCCCGTTCACGACGCAAATTCTCTCGACGCGGGCATCGCCACCGTCGGTCTCCCGGCAGTTCTGAAAACTACCCGCCTCGGTTATGACGGTAAAGGACAGTGGACGCTGCGCACTCCCGCCGATGTGTCAAAACTAAACGCGGAAATCGCCGCGAGCTTTACAAGCACGCCCAGCCACAACGGAAAAAACGCCTCGGGGGAGACCGTGCCCTTCATCCTCGAGCGCTTTATCTCCTTCACCCGCGAACTCTCCGTCCTCGCTGTACGCGCTCGCAGCGGCGAAGTCGCTTTCTACCCGCTCGTCGAAAATCGCCATCACGATGGAATCCTTCGCCTCTCCCTGGCGCCCGCGCCATCTCTCGATCCCGCGCTCCAACGCGAAGCAGAAGACATCGCGCGCCGCGTCCTCGAAGCGCTCGATTACGTCGGCGTTTTAGCCATTGAATTTTTCGAATGCGAAGGCCGCCTGCTCGCCAACGAAATGGCCCCGCGCGTCCACAATTCCGGCCACTGGACCATCGAAGGCGCCATCACCAGCCAGTTCGAAAACCATCTGCGCGCTGTCCTCGATTTGCCCTTGGGCTCCACCAAGGCCTCTGGTTTCGCAGCGATGCTGAATCTCATCGGCGAAACGCCGCCTGCCGCCGAAGTCCTCGCCATCCCCGGCGCGCACCTGCATCTCTACGGCAAATCGCCGCGCCCCGGCCGCAAACTCGGCCACATCACCTTGTGTGCCGCCACTTTCAGCCAGCTCTCCTCCAGCCTCGCAGCCTTGCCTGTCTACTTTCAACGGCCCCACTTCTGCCTCAGCACCCCCGGAACTCCACCCTCGGCGCATTCAAAACACTCCCATTCCGCGTGATTTTGCCCCTCGGTTGCCGCCCTGCGCGCTGGGGTGCTAGGATTCATAGGCTCCATGACCCCCCCAACATTACAGCGCCCCCGAGTAGGCATCCCTTGGCGTACGTCCACCGAAGAAGCCGCCAACAATCTAGCCAAGACCAGCAATTACCAGAATGCCGTCCGCGCCGCCGGTGGCGAGCCCATATTGCTCTCCCTCCAGCAACCCGACCAGCTTCAGGAATTGCTGCCCGCACTGGACGCTTTCGTTCTCCCCGGAAGCCCCGCCGACGTCAATCCCACGGAATACGGCGAAGTGAATCGCGGCAAGTCTGAGCCCCCCGATGCCCCGCGCGAAGCCACCGACCGAGCCATCTTGAAACACGCCTTCACCCAGAAAAAACCAGTGCTGGCCATTTGCTACGGTTGCCAGCTTCTGAACGTCTATCTGGGTGGCACCTTGATTCAGGATCTGCGCGAAGAAACCGACACGCCCATCGCCCACACCAAGCATGACCTAGTGCCGCAACCGGAAGAGGACCCTGTGCACCCGGCGATCCTCGAGCAGGGTAGCCGCATGGCCAAAATTGCCGAAAGCGTGGAAGTTCCGGTGAACAGTTCGCACCATCAGGCGGTCGAACGTGTCGGAAAGAATTTGTTCGTCACCGCGCATGCTCCCGACGGCACCATCGAAGCCGTCGAGTGGACGGGTGACGCCAATTGGATCGTAGGCGTGCAGTGGCACCCGGAACGCATGGCTGGCGATGCGTTTTCAGAGCGCCTGTTTAGCGATTTCATCAGCGCCGCCAGTCAGTCGCGTACCGCAGTCGCGCATCAGTAGTTGGCGCGCTCAAGTCTGGCTCGTACGAGCAGAGGTTTTCAGGCATTCGTTTCATTTCCTGGGGGACACATGATTTCATTGGCGGGTAAGGCGGCACTCATCACCGGGGGCTCACGGGGCATCGGCGCGGCGGCCGTAAAACTCTTCGCCCAGGCGGGCGCGGACGTGGTTTTCAATTACAACAAAGCCAAAGAGCCCGCTATGCAGGTGGAAGCCGATGCCCGCAAGCACGGCACTCGCGTCGAAGCGTTCAAAGCCGATGTCAGCCGCCACGCCGACAACAAAAAGCTGGTGGATTTCGCAGTCTCCCGTCTCGGCCGTCTCGACATCGTGGTTCCCAACGCTGGCGTGTGGAATAGCGATGACCTCCCCATCGAAAAAATGACCGAGAAGCAGTGGGATGAGATGATTCGCGTCAATCTCACCAGCGTGTATTCACTGATCCATTTTTCCGTGCCGCACATGATCAAGCAGAAGTCCGGAAAGATTATCCCCATCAGCTCCACCGCCGGCCAGCGCGGCGAATCCTTTCACACCCACTATGGCGCCTCCAAGGGCGGCATCATCAGCTTGACCAAAGGCCTCGCCAGCGAGCTGGCGCGCCATAACATTCTGGTGAACTCCGTAGCGCCCGGCTGGGTCGCCACCGACATGTCCAACGCTGTCCTCGAATCCAAAGCCGGCCAGAAAATGGTGGCCGCGGCGATTCCCATGGGCCGTCCGGGGACTGCGGAAGAAATTGCCGGGCCCATCCTCTTTCTCGCCTCAGACCTGGCCAACTTCATGACCGGGGAGATCATCAATGTTAATGGGGGATCGGTCTTGTGCGGCTGAAGTTTCCCGGAACTGCGGCACCCGCGTTGTGCGCAATTCTACTTTGTAGCGTGGCACTGGGCGCCGCCACGTACTCCGCAGCGGCCGCGACTCCGCTGCAAAATCCGGACACCATGTTGCCGGAGCAGAACCTCGCCAAGGCGCGCGAAATTCTCAATCAACTTTTGGACGCGCTCGGTGGCCAATCTTTCCTCGAAGCTCGCGAGCGTGAATGCGATGGCCGCCGCGCGCAATTCGGTCACAATGGCGAACTGATCGGTTTCATTGATTTCAAAGATTACTGGCGCTACCCCGACAAGCACCGCACCGACTACTCCAAGAAGCGCAACATCATTGACTTGTTCAACGGCAACGAAGGATGGACCATGGATCGCGGGGGCGTCAGTGAAGAGCCGGCGGGAGCCGTTTCCGATTTTCAAACGCTGGTAAAACACAGCGTGGAAAATCTGCTGCGCACCCGTTTGAAAGATAAGAATCTGAACCTCACTTACGCCGGCCGCGACATCATTGATATGCGCCCGGTGGACTGGGTCGAAATCGCCGACGAGCAGCGCACCTTGCGCCTCGCGGTGGACCGCACCTCGCACCTCTTGCTGCGCAGCATGGTGACTGGTGTGAATCCAGATACCCAGGAGCGCACTGAGGAAACCACCATTTACACTAATTACCAGCGCAAAGATGGCGTAATGACTGCCCTCCAGGTTTCCCGCGAGCGCGACGGCCGCCGTTTCTATCAGGCCTTCTACGAAAACTGCAATTTCAATCCGCATCTCGCCGAAGACACCTTCACCAAAGCGGCTCTCGAAAAACGCTACGCCGAAGTCGGAAACAAAAAAGATCGCGACAAGTACAAAAACGCTAAAGACTGAACTGCGAGCTAGTTTGCCGCTTTGCCTCCCACGTTCCTTTTCAGGCCGGACCCCCTTTTGCTAGTCTGGGCCTGCTGATGAAATTAACTCCCCGCCAGCATCACGCGCTGAAATCGATCTGTGACACTTTCGCTCCTCACGCGGATGGCTGGCCTTCGGCGTCCGAACTCGGCGTTCCCGAAGCCATCGCCGAAGCCATGGATTTCAACCCACGCCTTGGCGATCATCAGCAATTTCTGCAACTCCTCAACATTTGGGATTCGCAATTGCACAGTCTGTTCGCGATCGGAAAAGTTTCGCGCTTCTCGGCGCTTGCCGAAGAAGACCGCGTTCGCGTGTTGCTGGATTGGGCCGAAAGCGCGCTAGGCCGTCGCCGCGCCGCGTTTCAAGCTCTGCGTAAAGCGGTTTCTTACCTCTACGTGATGCTGCCGCATTTAAACAACGCACCCACGCCGGTCTGGAACAAAATTGGCTATCCGGGCCCACCGGAATTTCCGCAAATTCCGCCGCCCGCCCGCTTGAACGTCAGCGTTCCGACTGGCGAAATAAAACTCTCCTGCGAAGTCTGCATCATCGGTTCAGGCGCCGGCGGAGCCACCGCCGCTGCCGTCCTGGCCGCCGCCGGAAAAGACGTCATCGTGCTCGAAGCCGGCGATTACTACGATGACGCCGATTTCGATGGCGGCGAACTCGCTGGTTACCAGCGCCTCTACACCGAAGGTGGCTCGGCGGCCACCTCCGATCACAGCGTCGGTTTGCTGGCCGGTGAATGTCTTGGCGGCGGCACGGTGGTGAACTACACCACTTCGTTTCGCACTCCCGATGACATTCGCGCCGAATGGGCTGCCGCCGGCGCGCCATGGTTTGCCGCGGCCGAGTACACGAGAAGTCTCGACGCCGTTTGCCAGCGCCTCTCCGTCAACGTAAATCACAATCGCATTTCCGCCCGTGAACAAATCCTGGATCGCGGCTTGCGCGCTCTCGGCTGGCACGTGGACTCCATGCCCCGCAATGTCCTCGCCTGCGATCAGGGAAAATTCTGCGGCTTCTGCGGAGTTGGCTGCCGCCTCGGCGCCAAACAATCCGCCACAAAAACGTGGCTCGCGGACGCCCAAGAAAAGAACGCGCGCATTATCACCGGGACCCGCGCGCAAAAAATTCTCATCGAAGCTGGGCACGCCGTCGGTGTCGAAGCCATTTCAAAAAAAGGCCATCACGTTTCCATCCGTTGCAAAGCGGTCATCGTCGCCTGCGGCGCTATTCATACCCCAGCGCTTCTTCTTCGTTCCGGCTTGCACAACCCACAAATCGGCAAACATCTGCACCTGCACCCGGTCTCCAACGTCTGCGGAGTTTTTGGCGAAGACATTCGCCCATGGGAAGGCACCATGCAGGCCATTTACTCCGACCAACACCGCTCCATTACTGGAAATTACGGCGTCAAATATGAAACCACCGCGCTGCAGCCGGTCATCGCCGCCGCCGCGCTTCCGTGGCGCAGTCCAACGCAACACCGAAAATTCTTCGCGCAACTCCCCAACACTGTCGGCATCGGTGTACTTCTCCGCGACCGTGACGGCGGCCGCGTCTCCACTGACGGCCAGGGAAATCCCGTCACACACTACGAGCTCTCGCCATTCGATCGCGCCCACCTGCGCTATGGTTTCATCTCTGCCGCGCGCATCCTCGAAGCCGCCGGCGCCCACACCATTTATTCTCCGCACGCAAAATGGTGCTCTTACGAACCGCGCCGCAATGGCTCGCTAACTTCCTTCGAACAATCCATGGATTCCGCCGGATGGGATTCCGGACGCGTTGCGCTTTTTTCGTTTCACATCATGGGCAGCGCGCGCCTCGGCAATTCCCCGAACAATTCAGCCACAAATCCCAACGGCGAAACCTGGGAAGCCCGCAACCTCTTCGTAATGGATGGTTCTTCTTTCCCCAGCGCTTCCGGCGTCAATCCCATGATCACCATCGAAGCCATCGCCCATCGCAACGCCTCGGCCCTCGCGACGCGCCTGTGATTTTGAATTTCCATTCGCGTTTTTAGGACCAGACCGCCCTCGGCGGTATAATGTTTACATGTCACATAGCCAGGGGAGCGCATTGATGCACGGCACTACCGTGCTTTGCGTTCGTAAAGACAACAAAGTTGTACTCATCGCCGATGGCCAGGTAACCATGGGTGATCACGTCATGAAGCACACCGCGCGCAAAACGCGCCGCCTCTACAATGACAAAGTCATCGCCGGTTTTGCCGGCTCCACCGCCGACGCCATCACTTTATTCGAACGCTTCGAGGGCAAACTCCAGGAACATTCCGGCAATCTGCAGAAAGCCGCCGTTGAACTTGCCAAGGAGTGGCGCAAAGATCGCGCCCTCCGCCATCTCGAAGCTTTGCTGATCGTTGCCGACACCAAAGGCACTTTTATTCTCTCCGGCAACGGTGATGTAATCGAACCCGATGACGGCATCGTGGCCATCGGTTCTGGCGGCTCCTACGCTCTCGCCGGAGCGCGGGCTTTGCTGAAGCACTCGAAGCTCAACGCCAAGGAACTTGCCACCGAAGCTATGCGCATCGCCAGCGAGATCTGTATCTACACCAACGCGAATTTCACCGTCGAGGAGCTTTAGCGAATACTTTTTCACGCCATCGCCCGGATGGTGGATCCAATAGGGATGAGCTTTTCAGGCCCGGGCAAGTTCAGATGGTTTTATTTGCAGTAAACGCAGAACCGCAGATGCGGGAAAAAGTTAGAAGGGTTTGATGCCGTCCAAAACCGAAAAAGAAATCGTCTACGCACCCGGCAGCAACGGTGCCGCTCCCGCCGAGGAACCCGAACTCCTTCCCGCGCTCGATGACATGACCCCGCGGGAAATTGTTGTGGAGCTCGACAAATACATCGTGGGCCAGAATGCCGCCAAGCGCGCCGTTGCCGTGGCTTTGCGTAATCGTGTGCGCCGGCAAAAGCTTCCGCCGGAAATTGCGGAAGACATTCTGCCCAAGAATATTTTGATGATCGGCCCCACCGGCGTTGGTAAAACGGAAATTGCCCGCCGCCTGGCGCGCCTGGCCGGTTGCCCTTTCGTGAAAGTAGAAGCCTCCAAGTACACCGAGGTCGGTTACGTAGGCCGGGATGTGGAATCCATGGTCCGTGATCTCGTGGAAACTTCCATAGACATGATTCGCGAAGAAAAACTCGACGAGGTCGCCGACCGCGCCGAGCAAGCTGCCGAAGAACGGGTCCTCGATCTTTTGCTTCCTCCCTCCACTTCCCCGGCCGCCGGCGCCAGTGAAGCCGATCTCACTTCGCAGCGCGAGCAAACCGAGCGCACGCGTGAAAAACTCCGCGTGCAGCTACGTGAAGGCAAGCTCGACCAGCGCATGGTGGACATCGAAGTCCGTGAACGTTCCACTCCTTCGTTCGAAATTATTTCCAATCAGGGCGTGGAAGAGATGGACGTCAACATCAAAGACGTCCTTTCCGGAATGTTCGGCCAGCAAAAAAAGAAGCGCAAGATGTCGGTCGCCGATGCTTTCGAATACCTGATTCAGGAAGAAGAAAACAAACTTCTCGACATGGACCAGGTCACGCGCGCCGCCGTCGAGCGCGCCGAGCAGATGGGCATCATCTTCATAGATGAAATTGATAAGGTCGCGGGCCGCGAATCCGGCCATGGCCCGGACGTTTCACGCGAAGGCGTGCAGCGCGACATTCTGCCCATCATCGAAGGCACCACCGTCAACACGCGCTACGGCATGATTCGCACCGATCACATTTTGTTTATCGCCGCCGGTGCGTTTCACGTCAGCAAACCCTCCGATCTTATCCCCGAGCTGCAGGGCCGCTTGCCGATTCGCGTCGAGCTGCAATCTCTAAAAGAAGAAGATTTCATCCGCATTCTCACTGAACCCAAAAACGCTTTGCTCAAGCAATCCGTCGCGCTGCTCGAAACCGAAGGTGTCAAGCTGGTCTTCACCGATGACGCTGTCGCGGCCATCGCGAAATTCGCCACCAGCGTGAACGAGCAAACCGAAAACATTGGCGCGCGACGCCTCCACACCATTCTTGAAAAAGTCCTCGATGAGCTATCCTTCGAGGCTCCCGACCTGAAAAAGAAAAACGTGAAGATTGACGCCGCGTACGTCACCAAGCAGCTAGCGGACATCGTCAAAAATCAGGACCTCAGCCGCTACATTCTTTAAAACTAAACAACTCCGCATGGAGAGCCTGAATCGAGTGAGCACCCCGCCCGCGAAACTCCGATGGCCAGCAAGCAGTCGCTCCACACACAGGTCGCTCAAAGCTTTCACAGCCGCTAGCTTCCTGGTTATTTTTGCTCTGTCGCTCGCTACAGGCTGCGGCGCTCCTGGCGAACCAGTCCCTCCATCACCGCCCGTCGCCGCTCCGATCACCGATCTCACTGCTCGCCAGGCCGGCGACGGAGTGCAACTCACCTTCACCGTGCCCAACAGGTCCATTCAAGGCGACCGCCTCTTCGCCACTCCCGCCATCGAGATTCTGCGCGGTGCCGCCAGGCCCGACGGCTCCTTCGAGCCGACATCTTTTCGCGTGGTTGATACCATCCCCGGTTCCCTCGTCGACAAATACCTGGCCGCCGATAAATTTCAATTCGTTGATCCCATAGCGCCTGAAGATACCAAGGCTCATTCTGGCAGTGTGATTACGTACGCTGTGCGCACTCGTCTTTCGCCAAAACGCGCCTCAGCCAATTCCAACGTCGTCTCCCTGCGCGTCTTCAGTGTGCCCCAACCAATTTCCGCCATCGAAACTCGCGTCACAGAGTCCGCCATCGAACTTTCCTGGCCACCGGTGGAGCGCACTTCCGGCGGCGAATCGCTAGCGACCCCACCCCACTACAATATTTTTCGCGCGGAGCTCGATGTTGCCGCCGCAGAAGCCGCCAAAACCGGCAACTCTCCGTTACCTGTTGGCGCAAAACTTCAACTCCTCAACTCCCAGCTGGAAAATAAATACCGCGACAAGTCTTTCGAATTCGGCAAGACCTACGGCTACATCGTCCGCGGCCTCATCACCGCCGAGGACGCGCAACTCGAATCCTCAGACTCTGTCCCAGCCATTGTTTCTCCGCGCGACACGTTCCCGCCGTCTGCCCCACAGTCCATAGTCGCCGCTGTCTTGCCCGGCCTGTCTCCCAGAGAATCAGAAGGCTCCCTCCTCGTGGACCTCTCCTGGTCCATAAACGTGGAAGATGATTTCGCCGGATATCGCGTCTATCGTTCCGAGCAACCGCCCGCGGTTAACCAGCAAGACTCCAAGGGCCAACTCCTCACACCGGAGTTGTTGCCCACGCCCGCATATCGTGATACCTCTGTACAGTCCGCCCGTCGCTACTGGTACGTTGTTACCGCCGTTGATCGCGCCGGAAACGAAAGCGCCCCTAGTCCCCCGGTGGCGGTTGAAGTTGTAGAAAATTCGCAATCATCGCCCTGATTCTGGCACCTGGGGCTAAGGTATTTCTCGAACATGCTGGTTCGTCCGCAAACTCGCGTCCATCATTCCTCTCACGTTTTCCAGGACTCGTCTGTGCGCATCGGCTTGGTAATCGGCGCCGGCCTTTCTCTTCTGCTCACTTGCTGGGTCTATCTTGCGAGTCTCGCTCCCGTCTTCGACCGTGTTTCGGTGGAACGTAATCTTGTCGCGGCGGCGCTCGTCGCGGCGCTGGCCTTCCTTCCGGTGCTGCGCTTCTTTCGCGACCCCGCCAGCTTGCTCATCTCCGGCCTCATCGCCTGGAGCATTTTCACGCTTGCCTACCGCGCGTTGAGCCTGTTTTTCTGGACCCTGCGCGACTGGTACAGCACCTTCCAGGTTTTCATGATTGGCTCAGTCATTTACCTCATCGTGGCCACCCTCGCGTGGCTTGGCGCGTGCATCTGGAAAGCCCGTGTCGCGCATGTTTCTCCGCCGCGTCAGCGCGCCACTAACCTGCAATGAAATTCTGCCGCTTCATTCCCAGTGACTCCGCCGCGCTTAAGCCCGATTTCGCGCATTACGGCTTGATCGAAGGCCACATGATTTCTTCCGGCACGCCCGCGGGAGTCGGCACGCTCAGTGCCGGGGACATCGTCGAAGTGGAAATGGCCGGAATTGGCGTGTTGCGCAATCCGGTGCACGCTCCTCAGCCGTAAGTTCATCCCTCACATCGAATCCGGTAAACTACGCTGCGTGGGGGCCCTCCAGCAGCGCGCGCTGCTGCCGTGATTTTTCGCCCACCTGTCGCAACTCACAGCACGCAGTCCGGAAAAATTAATCGCGGAGATCAGCCGTTGAAATTCTTGTTGGTAGAGTTAAATCTGATCCTCATCATGGCGGGTGTAGCCGTGGCTGCCCTGCTCATGATTGGTTACGCGTTCTTCCGTCCCGAGGAAAGTCCTGAAGCCCTCGAACGCAAACGTCGCCTGCACTTGAACCAGATCGGCCGCATCACCGAAGGCCAGGTCGTCGAGCTAGCCGAGCATCGCCAGGAGCCGCCGGCGGAGCGCAAAGTATTGTTTCGCCCCAGTGCGCGCCCGCTCGCCGAAAACCAGCTGCGCCATCTGGTCTCTTACAGCTACGCAATTTCTGGTGTCACCTATCACACTGCACAGGACATCACCGGCCTTGAAGGTCAGATTCGCTTTGAGCGCCTGGTCGCCGGCCAGCCCGCCAGCGTGAAGTACGATCCGTCCAATCCTGTTGATAGCATCCTGGTAGCCGACGACTGGTCCGGCCTGCGCTGATCCAGCATTTCTCCCCTGTTGCTCACTGGGCCGCCTCTCGACCCTCGCCCGGCTCCACGCTCCTCACTTTGCGTTATTCTTGTTCGCGTGACTTTCGGTCCGCATCCACTCGCATGAAGATGATTTTTGCTTCAATCTTCACCACTATCCTGATTGTGGCCATGAGCCTTGGCGCTATGTTTATCCTGGTGCAAGCCACCGTTTACGTCACCGCCATTCCGTCGCCGCTGCGGCGCACTGCAGCCATCGCCGCGGAGTTGCTGCTCGGCGTAGTTTTATTGCTTGGCACCGTGTGGCTCGCTACGCATCTGGCCGTTCGCATATTCGGCAAGAAACAATCCAAGCTCGCGGAGGACTCCCTTGCCTGATAAGGAAAACCCCGTCTCTGCCGCGGCAGGCCCGGCCGGCGACGCGAATTCGCCAGCCGCCGCAGGCGCGGCCACCTCGCCGCAACTTGCCCACACCAATCATCACGACCGCATGGAAGAACTCCGCAAATTATCCGCTGAAGCCGAAGCTGGCGGCGGCGCTGAGCGACGCGAGCGCGAACACCAATCCGGAAAACTCACTGCCCGCGAGCGCATCCACCTGCTTCTTGACGAAGGCACCTTCGAAGAGCTCGATAAATTTGTCCGCCACAACTGCGTGGATTTCGGTATGGAAGAGCAGCGCCCCGCCGGCGACGGCTTCGTCACCGGCTTTGGTCGCATAGATGGCCGCCTCGTGTATGTCTTCGCGCAAGACTTCACGGTGTTCGGTGGCTCACTCTCGGAAGCCAACGCCAGAAAAATCTGCAAAATTATGGATCTCGCCATGCGCGGCGGCGCTCCGCTCATCGGTCTGAACGATTCCGGCGGTGCGCGCATCCAGGAAGGTGTCGCTTCTCTCGCGGGCTATGCCGACATTTTTCTGCGTAACACCCTGGCCAGCGGCGTCATCCCCCAGATCAGCGCCATCATGGGTCCGTGCGCCGGTGGTGCGGTGTATTCGCCGGCCATCACCGATTTTATTTTCATGACCCGCGAAACTTCTTACATGTTTGTCACCGGCCCTGACGTCATCAAGACCGTCACTCATGAAGAAGTCACCAAGCAGGAGCTTGGCGGCGCGCTTACCCACAACGAAAAAAGCGGCGTCGCACACTTCATTGCCCGCGACGACGCCGATTGCCTGGCCATGTTGCGCGAACTGATGAGCTTCCTGCCTTCCAACAATTTGGAAGACGCGCCGCGGCGCGCCACTTCCGATACTCCCGATCGTCGCGAGGAATCACTGAACAAGCTGGTGCCCGACGATCCACAACCACCCTACGACATGAAAGACGTCATCCACGCCATCGTAGACGAGGGATTCTTTTTTGAAGTCCACGAGCATTTCGCCAAAAATATCGTTGTAGGCTTCGCACGGCTCGACGGTCGCCCGGCCGGCTTTATTGCCAATCAGCCATCTTTCCTGGCCGGCGTGCTCGACATCAGCGCCTCAGTGAAAGGCGCGCGTTTTGTGCGTTTTTGTGACGCTTTCAACATTCCGCTGATTACTCTCGAAGATGTGCCCGGATTTTTACCCGGCACCCAGCAGGAATTTGGCGGCATCATTCGTCACGGCGCGAAACTTCTATTCGCGTACGCCGAAGCCACCGTTCCAAAAATTACGGTGATCACTCGCAAGGCTTACGGTGGCGCCTACTGCGTCATGTCCAGCAAGCACCTGCGCACCGACGCAAATTTCGCCTGGCCCACCGCCGAAATTGCCGTCATGGGTTCGGAAAGCGCGGTAAATATTGTCTACAAGCGGGAACTGGAAAAATCTCCCGAATCCAGCCGCGAAGCATTACGCCAGGAGAAAATTGCTGAGTTCCGCGATCGCTTTGCGAATCCCTTCGTAGCCGCCGAACGCGGCTATATTGATGCCGTGATCGAGCCCGCCGAAACCAGAAAGCACATCATTACCGCGCTGCGCGCCCTGGAAAACAAGCGCGACACCAACCCCCGCAAAAAACACGGCAACATCCCGCTGTAATTAGCGTCGTTGATTCTCAGGCCGAAGTGCATCAACCTCTGCCCGCGGAGCGCCACCAATTCTTAGATTTCTCTCATCCCCGAGTACTCCTCGAAGGAAGCCACGCACTTCGAAACGATTGGACACCTTGCTTCAACCCCAACCTTCAGCCAACCGCAGCGCATGCTAAAATTTCGCGGAATCGCATCCAGTCCATGTCCACAGCATGTTCAAAAAAATCCTGATCGCCAATCGCGGTGAAATCGCTGTACGCATCCTGCGCGCCTGCCGCGAACTCGGCATTCGCTCCACCGCCGTCTTCAGCGAAGTGGACCGCAAATCGCTCCATGTGCGCCTGGCTGACGAAGCGTACCCGATAGGCCCCGCTCCGTCCGGCGAAAGTTATCTGCGCATTGACAAGCTCATGGACGTGGCGCGCCGCGCCGGCTGCGACGCTTTGCATCCCGGCTACGGTTTTCTCGCGGAAAATCCCGCGCTGCCCCGCGCCTGTAAAGATGCGGGCGTTACCTTCATAGGTCCCACCGCAGAAGCCATGGAAGCGCTCGGCTCCAAAACCGCCGGCCGCCAGCTCGCGCGCCGCTCCGATGTTCCCAGCGTTCCCGGCACCAACGATCCCATCGAATCTCTGCAGCAGGCGCAGGCCCTCACCGAAAATATGGGTTTTCCCGTGCTCCTCAAAGCCGTAGCCGGCGGCGGCGGAAAAGGCATGCGCCTCGTCAATCAACTGAGCGAACTCGCTTCCGCCTTCCGCGACGCCTCCTCGGAAGCCCAGAACAGTTTTGGTGACGGCCGCGTCTACCTCGAAAAATATTTGCTCAAGCCGCGTCACGTGGAAATCCAGATTCTTGCCGACTCTCACGGCCGCGTCGTTTCACTGGGCGAGCGCGAATGCTCCGTGCAGCGCCGCCACCAGAAAGTCATCGAAGAAGCTCCTTCACCCATCATGACCCCCGACCTGCGCAAAAAAATGGGCGACGCCGCGGTGCGCCTCGCGCGCGCCGGCGGGTACACCAACGCGGGCACCGTCGAATTTCTTGTGGACGCCAATCTCGACTTTTATTTCCTGGAAGTGAACACGCGCTTGCAGGTCGAGCATCCCGTCACCGAACAGGTTACCGGTCTCGATCTCGTCAAATTGCAGATCGCCATCGCTGCCGGCCATCGCTTGCCCTTCGCATGGGAGACCATCACGCCGCGCGGGCACGCCATGGAAGTCCGCCTCTACGCCGAAGACCCCGACAATAATTTCTTTCCGTCGCCGGGAAAAATTCTTTCTCGGCACACGCCCAGCGGCCCGGGCATTCGCCTTGACGACGGCGTTTACGAAGGTTGGACCGTTCCCAACGATTACGACCCGCTGCTGAGCAAATTAATTGCCTGGGGCAACAGCCGCGAAGAGACCATCGCGCGCCTTCGCCGTTCTCTTGAGGAATACACCGTCAGCGGCATCAAGACCAACGCCGCGCTTTTCCGCCGCGTCCTCGCCGACCCGGAATTCATTCGCGGTGAAATCTACACCACCTGGCTGGATGAATTGCTGAAACGCACCCCGCGTTCGAACGTCGCGGAAACCGGCAGCGAAGATGCCGCCGCCATCGGCGCCGCCGTCTGGCAGGCCCTGCAGAACACCAATGCCGCTACACCTGCAGCCGCCGAAGATGCCACTTCGCGGTGGAAGCGCGATGCACGCGACCGCCAGTTGGATCGCACGCCATGAAATTCGAAGTCCTGCTGACCTCGCCATCCGGCACCAGAACCTGCGTCGTGGATCTGGAACGCGTTGCCGAACGCTGGCGCATTTCGCTCGACGGCCAGCCTGTGGACGCCGACTCCATCGAGATTGCTCCCAACACTCTCTCCATTCTGATCCGCGGCAAGTCCCACGAAATTCGCATCGCGCCTCAAGGCGACGCGAAATTGAATATTCAAACCGGTCTTCGCGAATTTACCGCCGAGGTCACGGATCCGCGTTCCTGGCGCGGACGCCGCGCTGCGCATGTCGAAGTGGAAGGCCGGCAGCAAATCACCGCGCCTATGGCCGGGAAAGTCGTCCGGCTGCTCGTCAAGTCTGGCGACCACGT
>JBBRPU010000027.1:0-19788 GCA_038227545.1 Candidatus Acidiferrales bacterium | reverse complement strand
GTGGATCAACGGACAAAAACTCAATGAGCCGTACACCATCGGCGCCAGCGAGCCCTACGAGCTGCAGACGCCCTACAAAGTTCCCGACAATTGCTATTTTGTGATGGGCGACAATCGCGGCAATTCCTACGACAGCCGTTTCTGGAAGTGCGTGCCGCGCAACGACATTATCGGCACCCCCGTTATGATTTATATGTCGCTGGATGCGCCTTCGGATGCCTGGGAGCCAGGACAAATTCGCGAGCGTTTTTTTGCTTACGCCAACGCCATCCTGCATCCCGGCAGCGTGCGATGGAAGAGGTTGTTTCATATATTTTAGTTGCGCGCTTTTCAGCAGCTCGCCGCGAAACCGTTGCTGCTCGATCTGGGCCGCGCCCTCCGCGGTTGGAATCGCAACAAATCCGTAAACGTGACTTCGTCACTTCATAATATTGCAGCGGAAGTTTGAAATTTCAGGACCACGCTTTCATGAAATACGCAGACGCCGGAGTGAACATCGCGGTAGCGGACGACGCCAAGCAGCGTATCCGCCACCACGCCAGCCGCACCTTCACTCCCGGAGTGCTAGGCGGAATCGGCGGCTTTGGCGGTTTGTTCGCGCTCGATCTCAAAAAATGGAAAGAGCCCATCCTGGTTTCCAGTGCGGATGGCGTGGGCACCAAACTAAAAGTCGCCATGGCCATGGGAGTGCACTCCACTGTAGGCGGCGATCTTGTCAATCACTGCATCAACGACATTCTGGTGCAGGGCGCCGAGCCGTTGTTTTTTCTCGACTACCTGGCCATGGGCAAGCTGGAGCCGCAGGTTGTCGAGCAGTTGGTAGACGGCATGAGCCGCGCTTGCCGCAAAGCCGGGTGCGCATTGATCGGTGGCGAAACCGCCGAGATGCCCGGCTTTTATCCCGGCGGCGAATACGACGTGGCGGGATTTATCGTTGGCGTGGTCGAACGCAAAAATCTTCTCAATGGGAAAGCCGTGAAGCCCGGCGACGCCTTGATCGCGCTGCCTTCTTCCGGCTTGCACACCAATGGCTATTCTCTGGCTCGAAAGCTCGTGTTCGAAGTCGCCAGGCTTCGACCCGATACTTACGTCGCGGAAGTGGGCAACAAAATCGGCGCGGAATTGTTGAAGCCGCATCTTTGCTATGCGCCGGCGCTCAAAAATATCGTGTCGCGCGGCTGTGTCTCCGCTCTCGCACATATCACCGGGGGCGGCATCCCGGGAAATTTGCCGCGCGTGTTGCCCAGCGGCGTCAAAGCGCAGATTGATCTTGCTTCCTGGGCCGTCCCTCCTATCTTCAAATATCTCGCCAAGGTTGGAAAAATCGATGGCGACGAGCTGCTGCATTCCTTCAACATGGGCGTCGGCATGATTCTGGTCGTGCCTCCCGCGCACGTGAAATATGTCGAGGGCGACCTCAAAAAGCGCCGCGAAAAGTTTTTCCGCATCGGCCGCATCGAACGCAGCGACTCCGGCAAAGCGCGCGTGGCTTATTCCGGCGCGCTGTCACTGTAAAAGCGCAATTCGGCATTTCATTACTCCAGAAACTTTGTGGCCAAGATTGATTGTGCTAACGTTTTCCGTTCATGAAAAAACGTATCGGCGTGTTACTTAGCGGACGCGGCTCGAACTTTGAAGCCCTTGCGGACAGCATTACTGCTGGCCGCATTCCTGATGCCGAAATCACTATCGTAGTAGCCAATCGCGAAAGCACTCAGGGTATTGAACGCGCCAGAGCCAGGGGTATCGCCGCGCGCGTGATGCCTTCGCGTGGCCTTGAACGCGAAGCCTACGATCGCCAGGTCGTCGCCGTTTTACGCGAGCATTCCGTGGATCTGGTTTGCCTCGCCGGCTACATGCGCTTGCTTTCACCCTATTTCGTCCAGTCTTTTCCGCAAGCCATCTTGAATATTCACCCTTCGCTGCTGCCATCATTTCCGGGACTTGAATCGCAGCGCCAGGCTCTGGAATACGGAGTGAAATTCGCGGGCTGCACGGTGCACTTTGTGGACGAAAATCTTGACGCCGGCCCGATCGTGCTGCAGGCGGTCGTTCCGGTGCTGGACTCGGATACATCCGAAACTCTTTCTGAAAAGATTCTGCGGGAAGAGCACCGTATTTATGCCGAGGCGGTAAAAATCGTTCTGGATGGCCGCTTTAAAATTGAAGGCCGCCGCGTGATTCAGCTAGTCACTCAACCGGCCCACAAGTAAACGAATCGAACCCATGACCACTGCCTTCAAACCCGTCGCTGAACAGCTGGCCTACCTGAAGAAAGGCAGTGCGGAAATCATTCGCGAAGCCGAGCTACAGACTAAGCTTGAAAAGTCTTCAAAGACCGGCAAGCCGCTGCGCGTAAAACTCGGTGTGGATCCTACCGCGCCGGATATTCACCTGGGCCACACCGTGGTCATTCGCAAATTGAAACATTTTCAGGAAATGGGCCACACCGCGGTGTTTTTGATTGGAGATTTCACCGCCATGGTTGGCGATCCCACTGGACAATCGGAAACTCGTCCACCGCTCACGCGCGAGCAGGTCAATGCCAACGCGGAGACTTATCTGGAGCAGGTGTTCAAGATTCTCGACCGCGAGAAAACCGAAATTCGCTACAACAGCGAGTGGCTCGACAAATTATCCAGCTACGATATCGTGCGACTCTGCGCGAAATATCGAGTGGCGCGCATGCTGGAGCGCGAAGATTTTCATACCCGCCTCACCAATCAGCAGCCCATCTCCATGCACGAGTTGCTCTATCCGCTGCTGGTCGCTTACGATTCCGTGGTGCTGGAGTCCGACGTGGAGCTCGGCGCCACCGAACAAAAATTCAATTTGCTAATGGGTCGCGAGATCCAGCGCGAATACGGACAGGAATCGCAAGTGGCCTTCACGATGCCGATTCTCGTGGGACTGGACGGCTCACGAAAAATGTCCAAGAGCCTCGGCAACTATGTGGGCATCACCGAAGCGCCTGGCGAAATGTTCGGCAAAATGATGTCCATGCCCGACGAGCTGATGTGGTCGTACTACGAGCTGGTCACCGATCGCACTCCCGAAGAAATCACGAAATTCAAAAGTGAAGTCGAAGGCGGCGCGGCACATCCGATGGACGCAAAGATGCTCCTGGCCCAGGAAGTTGTGACGGGATTTCACGGCGAAGATGCGGCGCGCAAGGCCACGGAAACGTTTCAGCACGTTTTCCGCGACCGCCAGGCCCCGCAGGAAGCGCCCGCGAAAAACTTGCCCATCGGCGCGCCGCAAATGATCAAAGTCCTCCTGGTTACCCTCGCGCTCGCGCCCTCCGTCAGCGAAGCCGAGCGCCTCGTTAAACAACGCGCCGTGGAAATAGATGGCCAGCGCATAGAAGACCCGCGCCAGGAAGTGGACCTGAGCAAGCCTCGCGATTTTTTATTGCGCGCCGGAAAGAAGAAATTCGTGCGCGTGGTAGTCAGCTGATCAGGGCGAAACTTTTAGTTTTTGTCAGTCCAACACTTCGCTGACCATCGCCGACACTTGCCGCGCAATCGCTGGCGCCGCCGTCAACCCCGGCGAATCGATGCCCACCAGATGAGTCATCTGCGGCACACGCACATCGCGCTCAATCACAAAATCAGTCATTGCATGTTCTGAACCCGGCGGCACCAGCTTGGGCCGCAGCCCGGAGTACGCCAACTGCAAATCCGCCTCCTTAATTTCCGGCAAAAGTTTCCGCGCCCCCGCAACAAAATCCACGACTGACAAACGATCCCGCTCGTAATCGTCTTTCTCTTTCACGTAGCGCGCCGTTGGCCCAATCAGAACCGTGTCCCAGATTGTCTTCGTGAAGTGCATTCCCAAACTCAGCCCATCCGCATGCGGCATGGGATACACAAGCCCATTGATCAGCGCCGTTTGGGGCCCTCGCATCTCGCAGTACTCCCCGCGCACTGGATAAATCTTCCACGAGCGATTCCCGACTAACGCGGCAACCTCATCGGAGTACAATCCCGCCGCGTTGATCACGCAGCGAGCCTCGATGACTTCGGTTTTAACATCCGCATCTTGCGCGGCGTTCTCCCGCGTCCCGATTTCATCTCCGATTTTGACTTCGGCGCGAATCCCGCCGGCGGCGGCATCCAGCGACACCACCCGCGCGCGAGTCACAATGTAGGCGCCACGGTCCGTGGCCACTCGCGCATACGTGCGCACCAGCTCTTCCGCAGAAACAATTCCGGTGCTCGGAACGTAAAGCGCAGCCACTCCTGCGATATGCGACTCACGTTCACGAATCTCCGCCGGCCCGATCAGCCGTAAGCCTTCCACGCCATTTTCCTGGCCACGCGCATGCAGCGTTTCCAGAGCGATCTGTTCATGTGCGTCGGTGGCCACCACCAACTTCCCGGTGCGGCGGTGTGCGACCTTATGCTTCTCACAGAATGCGAACGTCAACCGGTTGCCATCCAGGCAAGTCCGCGCCTTCAGCGACCCCGGCGAATAATAAATTCCTGAATGAATCACGCCGCTGTTACGCGTGCTGGTGGCCATGCCCACGCGCGGCAATCGCTCCACGACAAACACATCGGGCCAGTGGGCGGACAGCTCCGCCGCGATAGCGCAGCCCACCACGCCACCGCCGATAATGAGTATGTTGACTTGATCCATGAAGAAAACTTCGCCGGCTATTCTTTCATCGCGAACTCCGCATCGCGAACCACCACGCGCGCGTTACGACTGTTCGCCTGGCGGAACTTCGTCAAGAAACGCTGTCGTTTCCACCAGCCGCGCTTGGGTGCCGTCGTGCACGGCGTAAACGGCGTGCTTATCCTTATCGTAGCCGGAGCGCCATAGCGAAGCCGCTCCGTGCATTCCATCTTTGTTGATGGCATAAAAAAATATGTGAAATGTCGCCAGCTTTTTCTTGTCCTTTTTGTAGTTGTGCGCCACCCGGCCCATCGCTTCCATGCACGCTTCGGACGGCGACTTTCCTCTGCGCATCATCTCCACAATGGTGTGCCCGCCGGCGATCTTGATGTTTTCTTCGCCTTTACCGGTGGAGCCAGCCGCGCCTACTTCGTTGTCCACGAAGCAGCCCGCGCCGATGATCGGCGAATCTCCCACGCGCCCGGGAATTTTCCACGCGAGCCCGGAAGTCGTAGTGGTGGCGGAAATGTCTCCCTTGGTGTCCACCGCCATGCACGGAATGGTTCCCGTCGGCGGGCGCGCGATGGCACGTTGGATGTGCGGCAGCCACGCCTGCTTCTCCGGCGTGTCAAAAATCGCAGCGATGTGTTCGTTGTAACCGTCAATCGAAGCCTGGGGCACGTACTCCGGACTGTCTATTCCGGGCCGCCAGTTGAACGAAGACGAAGCTTTCCACGCCAGCCACGCCAGGCGCGAACGTTCCGTCAGCAAATTCTGATCTTCAAATCCTTGCGCAATCGCAAACCGGTGCGCGCCTTCACCGACGATCATCACGTGGTTGGTGCGTTGCATCACCGTTTTCGCCAGCCGCGAAACATTTTTGATGCGCCGCACGCTGGCTACGGAGCCCGCGCGTCCCGTTGGCCCGTGCATACAACTGGCGTCCAGCTCCACTTCACCTTCTTCGTTGGGAAGCCCGCCGTAGCCCACGGAATCATCGTTGGGATCGTCCTCCACCACCGTGACCGCCGCCACGACAGCGTCCAGCGTGTCGCCACCGCGCTCCAAAATATCCATCCCGCGATCCAGAGCGTGGACGCCATTGGCGCTGGAAATAATTAGTGGCCGCTTGCCTTGCGCAGCTTGGGCGGCGTATTCCGATACGCGTTTGCCATCACTACTTGCGGACCCGGCCGCTGCTGTCCGCCCAAAGAGTCTGCCTGCGCTGGCCACCGCGCTACCAGCCAGGGAAGTAAGAAAAAACTTTCGTCGCGACCACAATTCCATGGAGTGCCTCCGCAGTTCTTCGCCGGGACCTTTGTCCCGGTGAAATGCTGCGGCATAGTATGTGGCAAAAGCGCGGGAGTGCGGAGACTAAACTTCGCGATCGAAAAGACTATTCGGAGGCGTTCAGCGGTAGGAAGTATTGCGTGCCCTTGACGGGGTCTTGCAGGCGGCGAAGCAATTGCTGCAAATCCTCGGAGCGCTCCACGAAATCAATTTCCGAAGTATTTATGACCAGCAGGTCCGAAGCCGCATAGTGAAAGAAAAAATGCTCGTACGCGCGCGCTACTTCTTCGATGTATTCAGGCGAAATCTCGCTCTCATCTTTCGAAGCCTTTTTCTCAATTCGCGCGCGCAACACTTCCGGCTTGGCTTGCAGGTAGATCACCAGGTCGGGCGCGGGTATTCCCGCGGTTAGAGTTTCGTAGTAACGGTCATAAAGTTTAAGCTCTTCGTCGTCCAGATTCAGATTGGCGAAGATGCGGTCTTTTTCCAGCAGGAAGTCCGACAACACCGGAGCGGGATTGCCCGCCGCCAACGCCTCGCGAATGCGTTTCTGCCGTTCCATCAGGAAATACATCTGCGTGCGCAGCGCCGAGCCGGGTTTTTCTTTGTAAAAATCGGAAAGAAACGGATTGTCTTCGCAATCGTACAGCCGCCGGGCGTGCAATTTGTCTGCCAGGATTTTCGCCAGCGTCGTTTTCCCCACGCGCAGTGGCCCTTCCACCACGATAAAGTGCGGAGCTCTGGGACCCGGCTTCACATTCGCGCGCGCATCCGTTGTGCCGTCATTCGACGAGTCGGATGGCCACGCCATCGGCTCACCGGATGGGAAGGCTTCAAAATTCGATTCGTTGCAGGACATGTCTGTTGGTATGAGGTCGGCGCGCAATCCTGGAAAAGAATTGCGCGCCGCAATTATAGCGCACCCGATTTCAAAACCAGCTGAGCATTTGAGGGGCCGCCGCGTCATTCGACTCGCAGAAAATGAAACGCGGGTGTCCCCTCCCGAAATCCTGCGAGCAAAAACACCAACTCCCCGCAGGTAGAGGCCGGCGAGGAGCTTTTTGCTGCGCCTTTGAGAGAACTTTTTGCTCGTGTGACGCGAGCGCCGCGTCACGACGGAAGATTAGTGTACGACTGCGACGTTGTTGATCCCCGCGCGGAAAGACATGCTCGCACCCACGGTCTGCGGCACCCACCAGAATTTCCGTATCCAGCGGTTCTGGCTGCTCATCGCGCGCTTGCCAAGTAAATCCATCAACACCGGCCCCACCTGCGTGGCCACATAAATCGCTCCCGAATGCGCAAACGGCCGCATCAAGGGATCTGCTTCGGTTCCCCAGTTGCCCGAAAGCGCCCGCCGCGTGGACCAGGCGTCAAACGCCGCGCCCGCGTGTCCGGCGGCCGCCAGCCCATACCATATTCTTTTTTGATTACGGCCTTCGAAGCTCCTGTGCGAGGCTGGTTTCACCGGTTCGAACGCAAACGCGCCCGGCTCCCCGGAAGACGATTCCTTAATGATCGGTTGTGGTTCCGGCATGGACGGAGCGGTAGACTCCGCAGTGAGCACCGTAGCGGTCGCCGTCAGCGCGGGAGCAGGGCGCGAGACCGGGAGCACCACATCCCCAAAAAGCGGAAGGGGACTCAACAATAACAATGTTGCTAAAACCATTTACCACCTCAGTAGCTGCAGGCGCTGCGAACTTTCTCACCCGCAACTGCACCCACTCTGGACTCCGGCATTGTTTGCGTCACTGGCCCATCTGGCTCACTGGCGTTGGTACTTCGCGCTGAGTCCAAAGTTTCTTCAACTAGGACTTAGGTACCGGCATTCTCTGCGGACGAAAATTAACGACGACGGTGCCGCGTCTCATTCGCCAGAAGTTCGCGGTCAAACTCGCTCGAACCCGCGCGGAGCGACCTCATCACCGCACGTAATACTCCCCCGTTACGATAATGTCAATAATAATATATTAGTGAATAGCTGATCGGTTTGAGGCACCTGAGGCAGACACTCGGGGGTATTCTCGGTTACCAAGAAGTGTGACGGATGTCGAGGCAGTGTAAACTGGCGCGGCCCAGCGCTGTTGTTGTAAATTAAAGGCCTACTTTGCCGTTCCCCGGTAGCTCAATGGTAGAGCGTTCGGCTGTTAACCGAAATGTTGGAAGTTCGAATCTTCCCCGGGGAGCCATTTTTTAAACGAGCACAACCGCGGTTCATCGCGCGGCCCTGATTTACAAATCGAGCGCCACATCGCCATCAGGCTGGGAGCAGCAGAGGAGCACGTTTCCCTCGGCGGGTGGGTCCAGCGGTTCGGGTTGGTAATTGACCCGACCGGATATTAGTCCGCTCTCGCACATGTGGCACACACCGGTGCGGCACGACCAGCGCACTGGCACATCGCAGGCTTCGGCAAAATCCAGAAGGCTCGAAACTTTTGGATCCCAACACACCTCGAGGGCACTGCGCGCGAAGGACACGCGCGGGCCTGGGCCCGGCGCTCCCTCTGGCGCATGGGGACGAGTCGGCGGCGTATCGGCGATGCCCGGGGTGATGGACTCTCCCGCGCCAAAAATTTCCGCATGGATCCGTTCGCTGGCGACGCCCCAAGTCGAAAGGCCAGCGGTCAAATCGTGCAAGAAAGCGGGTGGTCCGCATAAATAGAAGTCCGCATCCCGCGGCACTCCAATATTTTCGCAGACATCCGCCGAGATGCGGCCGGGCTCATCAAAGTCTATTCCTTGACGATCTTGCGGGTCTGCGCGGCTGTAGCGGATGTGGCTTTTCGCTCCGGCCATCGCTTGGATCAGTTTGCGTGACTCATCAGCAAAAGGATGATCGTCGCGGTTGCGGGCCCCGAATAGCCACCACACCGGCGGTGGCGGATTTTCAGTGGCCAGCGCATGAAGCATCGCCAGCACCGGAGTAGCTCCGACTCCCGCGCTGAGCAACACTACGGATTTATCCCCCGCCCGGAGTGTGAAGCTGCCGCGTGGCGCGGCTACATCGACCAGGTCACCAACGCGCACCCGGGTGTGCAGATAAGTACTCGCGGCTCCGTTTAGCTCCTGTTTGATGCTGACGCGATAGTGATCGGCAGCCGGCAAATCCGAAAGTGAGTAATTGCGCAGCAAAGCCGGGCCATCAGCGTTCGGCCGTACGCGCAAAACAACAAATTGTCCCGCCAGTGGGTTACTGAGCGGGCGATCATCGGAAGGCACCAGCACCAAAGAAATCACGTTGCTGCTCTCTCGTTCAATCCGGGATACGCGCAGTGGGCGAAATCCCGGCCAGGCCGGCGGCGGGCCGCTAGCTGGCGAGAGGCCGGCATTTCCCGTGGCCGGCGCTCCCTGCATTTCTTCTCGCAGCAGCGCTTTGAACGAGTCCTGCCAGCCCTGGCTCAGAGCCGGAATGCGCAGCGCGCGATCCAATTGCTCGCGGGTGTGTCCACGCAGATACAGCAAGGCATCCACATCGGCGACACTCATGCCCCCCGGTCCGTCAGCCACCTTTATGATTTCGTCGCCGGCGCCCACCTCGCCCTCTTCCAGGACGCGGAAATAAAAGCCCGGCCGGTGGTGGGCGACCAGCATCGCGGCCATCTGCGGTTCATCCATGCGGATGCCCACGCGATAGCACGTAACTCGTGGCTGCGAAATTTCGAGCAAGGCGCTGCCGATGCGATAGCGGTCTCCGATGCAGACTTCCGCGTCGGTCAAACCGTCCACGGTGAAGTTTTCTCCAAATTGTCCGTAGGAAAGATTGCTACGGCTTAGTTCGCGCTCCCAGTAACGGTAGGAATCCAGCTGGTAAACCATGACCGGACGGTTCGGTCCTCCGTGGCCGCCCAGATCACCCTGGCCATCGCCGTCAATGTTCAGACGCCGCACCATGGCACGGCCCGCGACGGGACTTTTATAAATTCCGGTATGAACGGTCTTACCGCGCCACGCAACATCGCGCGGCATACCAACGTTCACTGCCACTAGTCGTGCCATTCGCGTGGACGCTCACATTCTGCGACTGCGAAATCGTCGTGCTAGATTGCAACCGCACATAGTAGCGCACGCGGTCGTCTCATGGTTCTTCCAGTGTCGGACTTAACGGCATCCTCGCGCGCCGCAAGATTTAGTCGGTGCCCGGGCTTGTTTTGTGGTTTCATTCCGAGCACGCCGGACATTGTCGAATCTTACCCGGCAGCCACTTTCCAGCATCATGCCAATTCCGGCGTTTGCTAAAAAACGGCTCCTTCGCTCATTCACAACTGGTCTGAAAACTAATGGTGGTTGGGTGTGTTGGTGTTAGATGTTTCAAGCGGGGACGAAAACACGGAGTCTTCTCCGTTGTGCGCACCGTAAGACTGGTTGCCTTGCAGGCTCCGTTGCTGTTCCGCTAAAGCATTTAGTCGCGCAAAAATTTCGCGTTCCTGGGTGGCTTTCTCCGGCAAGTGAGCCTTGGCGTAAGCCTTAGCCAGATTGAAATGAATCTGTGCGCTTTGCGGTGCGATGGCACTGGCACTTTCCAATTGTCCGATTGCTTGTCGATCCTCCCCCAGCTCCATAAGGGCGCGCCCCAGCAGATAGTGGCCTTCTGCCGAGCGGGGAGCGAGTTTTAATGCCTGCTGTGCCGACAACCGCGCTTCCTGCGCCCGATGCTGTTTCAGCGCGATGGACGCCAGTTGCAGCTGAGGTAATTCGCTCATCGGGCTCCATCTGATTTCCTGCTGAAATTCTTCCTTCGCTTCGTCGTAGCGAGAAAAAGTCGCCAGCGCCGTTCCGTAAACATAGTGCAAGAACGGTGCCGCTGGATATCGCTTCGTCAGTTCCTCAAATTTTGGAAAGGCCCGGTCGTACTGGCTGTTTTTCAGGAACTCGCCAATTTCGCCCATATCTGCAATCAGAGCTTTTCTAGGTTCCTCAACTTCATTCGGCAACATCTGTATCCTCAGCAGGCTCATTCCCAGCGCGAAGCGGACCTCGGCTGCCAGCGGCCCTTGGTCCGCCACAGACATCAACAAGTCTTGCGCGTTTTCGAATTGACCTTTTCGCAACAGCAAGACCGCCAGCCGGTAGCGCGCCAGCTGCACACTTTCGAAATTTCCGCTGAGGCCTAAGTGCTGGCCCCGCTGCAAATGAATCAGCGCGTTGTCATAATCTTTCAACGCAAATTCAGAAAGACCCATTACCGCCCAGGCGGTACCCACATTCGGCTTGTTTTCTACCCAGCGCTGCAACGCCGATATCGCCTCTGAATAACGTTGCGAAGAATACGCCAGCATCGCCGCATTCCATAGTTGTTCATCGTTCGTATCTTTAGCCGCCCGTGTCGCAGCATTGCCCGGTGCGCCGCCATTCCGATAAAGCTTCACCACGCGATTTTTCGCGGCCGCTTCTTTGGGTTGCAACTCCTTGCTGATGGCGAATTGCTCTCGCGCTTTTTCGTGCTCACCCGCCGCATCCAGGCTTTTGGCCAGCAACTCATGCGCCACGGCGGAATCAGGTGTCAGCGCCACCTCTTCGCGGCCTTGTTTGATAGCCTCTTGGTAATTCCCGCCGGCCAGAAGCGCCGAAGCATAAGCCAAATGTAGATAAGGCGCGTCCCGATACTTATTCGTCAGCGTCGCGTAGCTTTCGATCGCCGGGGCGGTCTGCCCTTGCGCCAATTGCGTGGCTGCATTTCCGATCTCCTGCAGCATCGCGTCCTTGGAGGCATCTACTTCTTGCGGAAGCAGCGCGATCCGCAGCGTCGCGAGCCCCAGCGCTCCTTTTATCTCCGGGCTCGGCTGCCCGGCGGTTGCCAATGGCTGCAGCGTTGCAAGAGCGGCATCAAAATCGGCGTCACGAATCATCAGTAACGCCAGGTGATACTTCGCCACTCGCAAAATTTCTTCGTCCGTTCCCTTCAACTCTTGCCCTGTCGTCAAATGTTGCCGGGCATTGGCATAGTCCTTCGTTTCGTATTCGCAAAGCCCCAGCAAATTCCATGCCGGGGCCCCTTGCGGCGCCAGTTGTGTAAGTCGCAGGAGCGGTGCGATGGCATCCGCATAATCATCGCGTTCATACTCCAGCGATCCGAGACTCCACAACCCTTCCTGCCAATCTGGCTGCAGCTTTAACGCCTCTCGATAGCCGCGAATCGCCTCTGCGAAATTGTTCGCATCGCGAGCAGCCCCCGCCGCGCGCGCCAGATTCTGGAAGTCCCCGCCGTTGTTTTGGTGTTGTGCGATTGCCGCAGGAAAAACGCCGCTGGCCAGTAAGACCACCAGCAGTGCCACGAAGCGTTGGAGGAATCCGCGGGGAATGAACATGAAAAGTGGCGCGCAGCCGGGAAAAACGCGCACCGCCGCAAATATAACACAGGCATCTGCGCGCGTCCGGGCACTGCCGGCGCCCGAAGTGCGTTTTTCAGATCGTGATATTGTGTCCCCATGTCACTAGGGCGGAAGAAAAATCGCTCCTCGCGGGAGTCTCTTTTCACCCGCCGCGATTTGCTGAAGACCATTCCATTTTTTGCCGCGTATTCTTCACTCAAACCTTTTTTGATCTCTGCCGCGCCTCCGTCGCAACCTTTCGCTTTCGAACAGATACCCGCCTCCGCCAGCGGCATCCATTGGGTGCACACCGCCGGAAAGTCTCCGGAAAAATATCTTCCCGAAACCAGTGGCGCCGGCTGCGCATTTTTCGATTACGACAACGACGGCTGGATGGACATCTATCTGGTCAACAGTGGGCCGGCCGATTTTTATAAGCCGGCCAAGCCGCTGCGCAACGCCTTGTATCGCAATAACCGCGACGGCACCTTCACCGACGTAACCGAGAAAGCCGGCGTCGCGGGCAACCGTTACGGCATGGGCGTTGCCGTGGGGGACTACGACGGCGACGGTTTTCCCGATCTGTACGTTACGCAGTACGACCGCAGCATTCTGTATCACAACAATGGCGACGGCACTTTTTCAGATGTTACCGAACGTGCCGGCGTGGCCGCCCCCGGCTGGAGTTCCAGCGCCGTCTGGTTCGACTATGACAACGACGGTCGCCTCGATCTGTTTGTCTGTCAGTTCGCGGAATTCGACAAAGCTCTAGGCTGCGGCATAGACAATCGCGGCGTCCACCACTACTGCGTTCCTAGAATTTTCAAGCCGCGCGCCAGTTGGCTGTATCACAACAACGGCGACGGCACATTTTCCGATGTCAGTAAAGAGACCGGCATCGCCAATCATCCCGGCAAGGCCTGGGGCGTGGTCGCCGCCGACATCAATAATGACGGCAAGATGGATTTGTTCGTGGCCAACGACACCGTCGCGAATTTTCTTTTCATCAACCAGGGTGGCCGGTTCGAGGAAGCCGGCCTGGCCGCCGACATCGCCTACAGCGCGGATGGCCGCGCCCGCTCCGGCATGGGCGTGGACGCCGCCGATTTCAACGAAGACGGCTTCATGGACCTCTTCGTAGCCAACATTGATCAGGAGATATTTTCTCTTTATCAAAATAACCACGATCAGACGTTTGATGATCAGGCGATGCCCGCCGGAATCGGAATGGCTACGCGCTGGATGAGTGGTTGGGGACTGAAATTTTTCGATTACGACAATGACGGCAATCTCGATCTGATTTTGGCCAACGGTTTCCCCGACGACCTGGTCGAAGAGCTTTCTCACCAGGTCACTTACAAAGAGCCGCTATTGCTGTTTCAAAAGCAGGGCGCCCTTTTCAAAAATGTCAGTGCGCAAAGCGGCCCGATTTTTTCGCAGTCGTTTCCAGCGCGCGGCCTGGCTATCGGCGATTTCAACAACGATGGCGGGCTCGATGTGCTGGTTTCTAATAATGATGCTGCCCCTCTGCTGCTGCGCAACAATGTGGGGAAGCAAAACAATTGGCTGGGACTGAAACTGATCGGGCGCAAATGCAACTCTGATGCCGTCGGGGCCCGCGTCGTTTATCAAGCTGGTGACCTGAAGCGCAGCCGCACAAAAGTTGGCGGCGGCAGTTTCCTCTCGTCGCACGACCCACGCGTTGTTCTGGGCATCGGCAAGCGTCCAAAATTTGACTGGATAGAAATCAAGTGGCCGCAACCCAGCGGCGCAGTCGAACGTTTCACCGACCTGCCGCTGAATCGCTACATCACCATCGTCGAAGGCGAGGGCAAGTGGAAGTAGCGCCGCCTACAAACCGCGACCCAATTGGTCGTTGACTCTTGGGCGCGCAGGTCTATAAGCGCACGACGGTGCGCTCCGCCTGCGAAATCTAAAATCCATATTTTGCGATCACCCTCTTCTCTTGCATTCCAATCACCGCCAGAGCCGCATGCTGTGAGCGCAGGCGCACATTCAACCGCACTCCCGTCTTCTCATCTCGCAAATCAACGCTCACATCTTCAGCCGAATCCGAAACCATCACGTACATCACCGAATCCTGCAGCACCGTCGCATAAATCAGCACTCCTGCGGGCAGTGCGGTGGCTAGCGTATATGCCGGCTTGATCCCCACGCGCCCCAGTACATAGCTATAAAGCTCGGTCGTTGCCGCGGTCCCCTCCGCCAATTCCACCGGATACGCCGCCCAGAATATCTTCCCTTTTCCTTGCGTAATTTCTTTGATCGTGGACCCGTCGTTAAACCGCAATGTGTCCAGCCAGAATTGCTTCTGCTGGTCGAACGACAGCGCCACCACGCGACTATTGAACTTCATCGTCGCGTCCCGAAACGTCAGCGGCTCGATGCTATTGTCCGGAATCAGATTTGCGATGCGTGGTACGCCGCGCCAGTGCTCGTCGCGATCCAGCGGCCCGGTAATCAATAAATTTCCGCTATCATTCACGTAGCGCAGCAACGCCTGCCAGGCATTCTCCGACAGCATTTGCGGTGAAGGCAGAATCGCAAGCCGTGGGGCGCCCAGCTTGCCGATCTGATTCTCCGCAATTACAAAAGGCGCTACGTGCGAGCCATACGCCACCGCACGAACCGCTTTGCGCTGCGCTTCCACCTGCAATTCCGACAGCGCCGAAAATTGCGCCGCTTGCGAAGTTACAATCGCCACTGCCGGCAGTTGAGGATTCCGCAGGTGCTCCTGAATGTTTTTTGCGAACGCCCCAAACCCGCGCATGATGGACGCCTCCGGCTTCTCGGTGCCATCCGTGCGCACCGAGCCGATCGGTGTCTCATTTCCTTCCGTCATGTACGAATTTGTGTTCCACAGCCACTCGATCGCCCCCGAGCCCTGCACGAAAGACATCGCAATCTTGCGTTCCAGCAAATCTGCTTCACTTTCGGGAGTGCGCCGCGCCGTCTCATCCAGATTCAGCTCACGCTGCAGACCCGTTTCCTGGATCAGCATAGTTTGCCCCGGCTGTTTGGCCACTAGCGAGTCCCACAAAATCGCATCGTTCTGCCACCACGAATGATTGGTGGTGAAATCTACCGATGCGCCGAAAAATGCCGGCGAAAGCCGATCCGCGAAGCCGCCCTCATCCTGGCCAACGGTAATCAGCTGTTGCGACCCCGTCGCGCGAATCGTTTCCCGCATGCCCGCTACCCAGCCGGCGAAACTTTCCTGCGCAAAAAGAAAGTAGTCGTAGGTTTTCAGCGAATTGTGCCCCACATACATTCCGCGAGTATTGAATTCTGTTTCTTGCGGCACGGGAATCGTACCCGCAACGCTGCTCGGCAGAACTCTCCACGCCGCCGCCAGCGCTGCGCGATCCGGATAGCGCTTCGCCAGCCACTCGTTCCACTTTGCCGCCTCCACCGGATCGCCGTTGGGCCGCATCGTCCACAAGCGTTTCGAAAAGCTCGGTTCGTTGATCAAATCCCACGCCAAGTAAGGCAGATCGTGAAATCTGGCGACGACCGCCGCTACCAACGTGTGTTGCCGCGCCACGGCGTGCCTGTCCAGGTACGCGTTCTCGCCACCCAGCACATCAGGTAAGAACGCAAAAAAATTGAATTGCACCGGCAGCCCGTATTTGTGCGCAGTCATCAAATACGCTTCGATGGTTCGCAGGGAGCGCTCGTACGGCTGGCCGTTTTCGTCGCAGAATTTGTCCCACCCGGTCCACCAGCCCGCGCGGATCATATTCAGGTTGGCGTCGTGAATCTGCTCCAGATCCTGATTCCATACGTAAACGTTGGGATGCTCAAAATATAACCGCTGCACATCGCTGGCCATGTACGTCGTGCCCGCCACCGCCATGGGATGGCCGTCCAGCTCGAAGTAGTCGTGATTGGTGCTGAGCCGCGCGCCGCGCCGAAGAAATTCTTCGTCGCGTATCCAGAATCCCGAGTGATAAATCGCGTGAACTTTATCTCCGTCCATCAACTCCGCTTTAATGACGTGCAAGCCTTTGCTCTTCGGCGCAGCCAGCACCACACTTTGCCCCGCGGTCAGATTCACAGTCGTCGCTGCCGCGTTCCTTTCCTCGCCATCCGGATACATCGAAATGCGCACCGCCGGCGCCGCGGGCCCCGTCTTTGCCGTATGCCAAAAAATTTCCAATCCGATTGGCTCGCCTGGCAGATACAGGGGCATCGTCGGACGCACCGTGAATTCCTCGCTGCCCGCCATGGCCCGTTGCCCCAGGGCGCCAATCAGTGCATCGTTTTGCGCATTGCCATAAAATTCAGGCGCGATGTCCGCCGCCAAAAAAATCCACCGTCCGCCCGCAAAAATATTTCTGAAATGATCCACCTGTATTAGCGGCGCAGACATGCGCCGGCCGTCTTTCACACCCCACGCCAGCGTATCCAGCCGTGCGTCAATGGATCCCGTCGAGCCACCGCGATTGTACAAATCCACCGCGCTCAAACGAATCACCGGGCTGAATCCCTGCTTCCACGCAAAAGCGTGCGGCTGCAAACTCATTTCGGCATTGGCCTGGAATTCCATTCCTTCCGACCCCGCCGTGGTTTGGTACTGATCAATCATCAGCGCGCGAATGAATTGCACGCTGTAATCGCGCAGGTGCCAGCCGCTGGCGTCTCGATACTCCGCTCGAGTAAACGGCCGACCTCCCAGCGCCAGCAGATTTCCCCCGTCTTGCAAAAAACCATAAATGGCCGCCCAGCTCGTTTCAGGAAATGCCGACCCATACGGCAGGACCAACAGTCTGGTGGCGGAATCCTTCAGTTGCTCCGCAAGCTGTTCGGTCGTCACCAAGCGCGCTCCCGGCAGCATTTGCTTCAGCTGCGCTTCTGAGGGCGCCGCGGCATCCGCCGGCAGAAATCCCGCTTCGTAAAACACCACCGTCGGCGAGCGATCTTGCGCAAGCGATGAAGCGAGGGCTCCCGCCAGGCTCCAAAAAATGAACACAATTATCAGTGCAACCCTATGCGGAGTTTTCATTGCGGGCATTCCTTTTCGTCTACGACGTACTCAAACAGCAGATGCGCAACTCTTATACCATCGCACTTGGCTGACTGCGCAAGCACAATATCGTTTTTCTAGGGCTAGTCTTGTGGCATTATCGTGCGCCGGAGAATTAGTTCGGCACCGCGGCGGTTTTCATGCTTTCATTCCGAGAGCATCCGCGCTTTCGTTCAGCGTCGCTAAACTCGCGACGCTATTCAGTGCAAGAGCAATACTCGCAGCTTCACGGAGGCGATCCGCATGGCCATTGTGAACACCAGTTCCGGCGCTAATGAACCCTCCTACTCGACTGCGGCGTCCTCCTCCACCAACGTCGCCGCCATGGCCATGGTCACCACGCTTTTCTTCTTCTGGGGTTTCGTCACCGTCCTGAACGACATCCTCGTTCCGCACCTGAAATCCATTTTCGATTTGAACTACGCCAAAGTGATGCTGATCCAGTTCGCCTTCTTTTCCGCGTATTTTATTTTCTCCATTCCCTCATCGAAGATTGTGGACGCCATCGGGTACAAAAAAACCATGGTGACCGGTTTATTCACCATGGGCGTGGGCGCCTTGCTTTTCATTCCTGCCGCAAGCTCCGCTTCGTTTCCCCTCTTTTTAGGCGCGCTGATGATTCTCGCTGCGGGCATAACCGCTCTGCAGGTAGCCGCGAATCCGTATGTGGCTGTTTTGGGCCCGGCGGCAACCGCTTCGAGCAGGCTGAACCTTACGCAGGCCTTTAATTCGCTGGGTACTACCATCGGACCTTACTTGGGCGGCTTGTTGATTCTGAATGCCAACTTCAAGGGCTCCGAAGAAACGCGTCAGATGTCCGCCGACGTCCTGCAGGCCTATCGTGTGCATGAAGCGTCTTCGGTAAAGCTTCCGTACCTGGTCATCGGGCTGGCTCTGATTATTTTTGGCGTCATCATCGGAATGTTCAAACTTCCGTCGATTCCCGGCGCTGTTCGCCACGACGGCACCGGCGTAAAAGCCAGCCTGTGGAAGTATCGCCAGCTCGTCTTCGGAGCCATCGGCATTTTCGTCTACGTAGGCGCGGAAGTTTCCATCGGCAGTTTTCTAATTAATTATTTTGGGCAGCGGGAAATCGGCGGCCTCTCGGAACTCGCCGCCGCCAAATACGTCACCTATTACTGGGGTGGCGCGATGGTAGGTCGTTTCATCGGTTCCGCCATTTTGCAAAAAGTGAAAACCGGGAAGGTGCTGGCTTTCGCGGCCATCGCCGCCTGCGTATTAGTTTGCATTTCCATGCTGACCACCGGCTCCATCGCCATGTGGAGCATCATTCTCGTCGGCTTGTTCAACTCCGTGATGTTCCCCAGCATTTTCACACTGGGAATCGCGGAACTGGGTCCGCTGACCGGCGATGGCTCCGGCATTCTGGTAATGGCTATTGTGGGCGGTGCCATTTTGCCGGTGCTCCAGGGAGCTATGGCCGATCGCATCGGCATCCACCATGCCTTCATTCTCCCGGCCGTCTGCTACCTTTACATTTTGTATTACGCCGTAGCTGGTTCGCGGCCAACTCCGGTTTTGGCGCGGTGACAACGCGGAATTCACCATGGCTGACAAAGATCAAAAGGACTACGTAATTGGTGTGGATGTCGGCGGCACCAAAGTGGCCGCCGGTTTCGTAAATGCCGCCGGTGAAATCGGCGCGGTCACGCGCGTGCGCATGATCAGCGATGGAGGTCCTGAAGATGGCGTTAACGCCGTCGCCGGCGCCATAGATTATTTGATGGAGATGGGGCAGAAAAATCAGTGGGCTATTCGCGCCATTGGTATTTGCGCTCCGGGCCCGCTCGATCCCCACACCGGAATCATCATCAATCCGCCCAACGTTCCCTGCTGGCGAAATTATCCTCTGGCGGCAGAAATCTCCCTACGCTATCGCCTGCCGGTAAAAATTGAAAATGACGCCAACGCTGCCGCCCTTGCGGAAGTGCTCTGGGGCGCGGGAAGAGGTCATTCGAAAGTTTTTTATCTTTCCATCGGCACCGGTATCGGCACCGGCTTCATCCTCGACGGCAAGATCTATAACGGCCGCACTGGCGCCGCTCCTGAGGGCGGCCACGTCAGCATTGATTACCGCGGGCCGGTCTGCACTTGTGGAAAGCGCGGGTGCATTGAGATCTACATCTCCGGTCCGGCTATCGCCAAGCGCGCGCAGGCGCGACTGGAAGCCGCGCATGTCCACCATGCCCCGATCCTGGAACTTGCCGGCGGCCATATCGCCGGCGTCACTTGCGAGGTCGTCAGCCAGGCTAACGCCGCAGGCGACACTTTCGCCAAAGCGACGCTGCTCGAGACCGTAGACCTTCTATCCGTCTGGCTCGGCAACATCATTGATCTGCTGGAGCCTGACGTGATTGTCGTGGGTGGTGGTGTGGCTACCGTGTTGCAGCCTTTCTTCGGCGATATTCGCGAACGGTTGCCCAGTTGGTGCATCAATTCCCGCGCGTTGGAAATTCCCATCGTGCCGGCACATTACGGAGCCAATGCCGGCATAGCCGGCGG
>JBBRPU010000026.1:0-20373 GCA_038227545.1 Candidatus Acidiferrales bacterium | reverse complement strand
TCCCTGGGCATGTTGTCGAAATACGGAGCCAGCTTGATGTATGTCGAGTTCGGATCCCACTTATAAATGTCGCCCTGCGGCACGGGCATGGATTTCCACTGGGCGTCGCCCTCAAAAACCTGCGCGTATTGCCGGCTGTACATTTCCGAAGTGACCGCGTCGCGCACTGTTTTTTCGATTTCCTGCGGCGTGGGCCAGATATCGCGCAGAAAAACCGGCTTGCCCGCCGGGTCGTTGCCGAGCGCCTCCGTAGTGAGATCCACATCCATGCGGCCTGCCAGCGCGTAAGCAACCACCAATGGTGGCGATGCCAGATAATTTGCGCGCACCAGCGGGTGAATGCGCCCCTCAAAATTGCGATTACCGCTGAGCACCGCGACCGCCACCATGTTGTTGTCTTTTATCGCGGCACCGATGGCTTCTGGCAAGGGACCGCTGTTGCCGATGCAAGTGGTGCAGCCGTAACCCACCAAATGGAAATTCAATTTGTCGAGATACTGGGTAAGTCCTGCGGCCTGTAGGTAATCGGTAACGACTTTAGAGCCCGGCGCGAGACTGGTTTTTACCCAGGGTTTTACCGTCAAGCCAAGGTCCACAGCTTTTTTTGCCAGCAACGCGGCGCCTAGCATCAGCGACGGATTCGAAGTATTGGTGCAACTGGTAATCGCGGCAATGACGACAGCTCCGCTCGAAAGATCGAAAGAGTCCCCGTTGTTTTTCACCGCCGCGTGAGCTAGCGGCGCGCCTTCGACAACTTTCGCGAAAGAAGTTTTGGCGTTGCGGAGAGCCACGCGATCCTGCGGCCGCTTGGGGCCGGCGACCGTAGGCTCGACCGAACCAAGATCAAGCTCCAACGTTCCGTTGAAATCGGGTGCCGGCGTTTCGTCCGTACGGAAAAGCATCTGCTCTTTGCAGTACGCTTCCACCAGCGCGATCTGCTCCGTGGGGCGCGCGGTAAAGCGGAGATACTCCAGAGTTTCCGCATCCACCGGGAAAAAGCCCATGGTGGCGCCGTATTCCGGCGCCATGTTGGCAATCGTGGCGCGATCGGGGACGCTGAGAGAAGAAAGTCCCGAGCCGTAAAACTCTACAAATTTTCCCACCACACCGCGCTTGCGCAGCATTTCGGTAACGGTGAGGACCAGATCGGTGGCGGTGGCGCCTTCGCTGAGTTTGCCGTGGAGCCGGAAGCCCACAACTTCAGGCACGAGCATTGAGGAAGGCTGGCCAAGCATGGCGGCCTCTGCTTCAATACCGCCAACGCCCCAACCGAAAACGCCGAGCGCGTTGATCATAGTGGTGTGCGAATCGGTGCCGACAACGGAATCGGGATAGGCCTGCATCTTGTCGCCGCTGCGCATGGCGCAGACCACCCGCGCCAGATACTCGAGATTCACCTGGTGGCAGATGCCGGTATCCGGCGGCACCACTTTGAAATTGTGGAATGCCGTTTGGCCCCAGCGAAGAAACGCGTAGCGTTCGACGTTGCGCTGAAATTCTAATTCCGCGTTGAGGCCGAAGGCGTTGACGCTGCCGAAATTGTCCACCTGCACGGAGTGATCAATCACCAACTCCGCGGGAAAAAGCGGATTGATGCGCTTGGGGTTTCCGCCCATGCGCTGAACAGCTTCGCGCATGGTGGCCAGATCCACAATCGCGGGTACGCCAGTGAAATCCTGCAGCAGCACGCGCGCGGGCATGAAGGCGATTTCTTTTTCAGGCGCGCCGGGCTTCCAGTTGGCGAGGGATTGGATGTCGGGAGCGTGCACGAAACGCCCGTCTTCAAAACGAAGTAGATTTTCGAGCAGGATGCGCAGCGAAAAAGGCAGCTTGGCAACACTGGCGACGCGGTTTTTTTCCAGCGCTTCCAGACGATGAATTTCGAAACTTTGCGCGCCTACGCGCAGCGTGTCTCGAGTGCCAAAAGAGTTTCCTGCGGAGATGGCCATCCTCTCGGTCCTTTCGCGAGTGCCTAGCCCTCCATGATAACCGAAATCGAAACACAGCGCGGGCGGCTATACTGGACGGGCGTGCACACTTCGGCAAAAATCGTTTTGATTTCCACCTACGAGTTGGGGCGGCAGCCGTTTGGTCTGGCGTCGCCGGCGGCGTGGCTGCGCAAACGCGGGCACAGCGTGGTTTGCCTGGACTTGGCGCGGCAAGAGTTGGATGAGGCCGCGGTTAGCAAGGCGGATCTGATCGCCATTTATTTACCGATGCATACGGCGACGCGACTGGCGGCGCAATTGCTACCTGCGCTGCGGGCCCAGAATCCACGCGCGCATCTCTGCTGTTACGGCTTGTATGCACCAATGAACGCGGAATACCTGAGGAGCCTGGGTGTTTCGACGATCCTTGGCGGGGAGTTCGAAAACGGATTGGCGCATCTGGCGGACCGCTTGCCCAGCGCAAATAGCAGTAGTGCAAATGCCAGTGGTGCTAATGAATATGGCGGCGCTCGACAACAAACTCAAGAGGAGCTTTTGATTTCTCTGGAGCGCCTGTCTTTTGAGATTCCAGACCGCACCGGCCTGCCGGCCATTGAAAAGTATGCGCACCTCATCATTCCCGGCGACGGTTATCGCGTGGTGGGATCAACGGAGGCGAGCCGCGGCTGCAAGCATTTATGCCGGCACTGCCCGATTGTGCCGGTCTATAACGGAGTATTCCGCGTGGTACCGAGGGAAATTGTCATGGAGGATGTCCGGCGTCAGGTGGCAGCCGGCGCGCAACATATTTCGTTCGGCGACCCGGATTTCTTCAATGGGATTGGCCACGCCATACCACTGGTGGAAGAATTTCACCGCGAGTTTCCCAATGTGACGTACGACGTCACCATAAAAATCGAACATCTCAGAAAATACGAAAAGTTACTGCCAAAACTTAAGGCCACAGGCTGCCTTTTTGTGATCTCGGCGGTGGAGTCGGTGGACAATGCCGTCCTGGCGGCGCTGGACAAAGGTCACACCCGAGCGGATTTCCTGCATATCGTTTCTGTTTTTCGCGCACTTGGGATGACGTTGCATCCGACATTTGTGCCGTTTTCTCCGTGGACGACGCTCGCAAGTTTTGTGGACTTGCTGCGAGTCATTCGCGAGCAGGGATTGACGGAAAATGTTGCGCCCATTCAGCTCGGTATTCGCTTGCTGATACCGGAAGGCTCGCGAATGCTCGAGTTGCAGGATATTCGCAGCGCCATCGGAGCGTTCGATCCGCAATCACTGGTGTATCCGTGGAAAAACGCCGATGCTCGCGTGGACGCCCTGAGTGAAAGAGTGCAGGAAATTGCCGCTGCCGCGGACCGCGAGAAAGTGAGCCGTTCGGCGGCCTTCGAACGTATCTGGAAAGCCGCGCATGCCGCTGCGGGCATGGAATCGCCAGAATTGGAAGCGGATATGGTGGCACGCGATGCACGGACGGTCCCGTTCCTGAGTGAGCCGTGGTATTGCTGCGCTGAACCTACAAAAGATCAACTTATTTCGATTGGCAAGCCGCAGCCCTCCGCAAAAATGCCCGCAGTTGCGGCGGATAGCTTCGTTTGATGCCGCTACCGGAATCCATGGTGGAAAATCCGCCCCGGCGCCTGCTGTTGTTTACCAATAAACTGGGCTACCAGACCCGGAGCTTCGAAGAAGCGGCGCACAATCTCAACACCGAGATCGTTTATGTCACGGATCGCTGCCATCAACTGCAAGATCCTTGGGGCGACCGCGCGGTAGCGGTCCATTTCGATTCGCCCCAAACCTCAGCCGCCACAGTTGTGGAAGCGATGCGCGGCGGAAACGTCCACGGAATTCTTGCGTTAGGAGATGGCCCGGTCGTGACCGCGGCTTATGCCGCGCGCGAGTTGGGCATTCTTTACAATCACCCTGCCTCAGTGGAAGCTTGCCGCTCCAAATTGCGCATGCGCGAAGTTTTTCGCGATGCGGGCCTGCCTACGCCGTGGTTCCGGACGCTCAATCTGGATCCGCTACCCGAGCCGTCTCTATTAGGAATATCTTACCCATGTGTATTGAAGCCCTTGTCGCTTTCAGCCAGCCGCGGAGTGATCCGCGCAAATAATCGCGAAGAGTTTGTCGCGGCGGCGAAGCGCATTCGCAGGTTATTGGAATCCCCGGAAGTGCGAGCGAGCAGTGAATCGAATCTGGGCAGAATCCTGGTGGAAGGTTACATAGAAGGAAAGGAAGTGGCGGTGGAGGGCGTAGTCAGCGACGGTGTCCTCAAGGTACTCGCAATTTTTGACAAACCCGATCCGCTGGAAGGGCCATATTTCGAAGAGACTATCTACGTGACACCTTCCCGGCTGACGGAAACACAGCAGCGTGCGATTCAAAAATGTGCGCAAGAAACCGCCCGAGCGGTAGGGCTAGCGAATGGACCGGTACACGCAGAATTTCGGATCGGTGTCGAACCCGGAAAGACGGGTCAGGTGTGGCCACTGGAAATCGCGGCGCGGCCTATCGGCGGACTTTGCGCACGGGCACTGCGATTTATTGAGCAGGGCACAGTGACTCAACAAAATTCTGCAGTGGCCATCGGACTGGAAGAACTGCTGCTTCGCCAGGCCCTAGGTGAACCAATAGACAAATGGGAGCGGGAACAAGAAGCCTCGGGCGTCATGATGATCCCAGTCCCCCGCAGCGGCGTGTTGGAGAAGTTTGAAGGCGAGGAAGCGGCGCGCGCAACCACTGGAATAACCGATCTGGTGATTACCGCTCGACTCCACGATTACATTGAGGCGTGGCCGGATGGCTCGAGCTATCTGGGGTTCTTATTTGCGAGAGCGGGGACGCCTGAAGCCGCCGAACAAGCGTTGCGCGCGGCTCACGCGGAATTACAATTTACGTTGGCGGAAAGACTGCCGGTGCAGCATCCCTTACAACCTGCAGCGAAGCCAACGTAAATTTGCAGCACGCCATAGACGTTGCTGCAGATCAGCTCTTAGCTTTTGGCGCGACATAGCCTTCGGGAAGTTTCGAGCCTTCGCCAAAGAAAAATTGCTCCATCTGCTCTTCCATGATTTTCTGAGAATTGGCATCCAGCGGATTCAAGCGATATTCGTTCATTACCATCTTGGAATGCTCGATCCACAGCTTCCAGGCGTCTTTCGACACGCTTTCGTACACCCGCTTTCCGATCTCGCCTTTCCACGGCACGCGGTCAAGCCCGGGCAATTCCTTGTTGAACTTGACGCAGTGCACCATGCGCGGTGCGGGTTGACTGGCGGGCGGCGTCGAACCACCGGATTCATTGGCCATAACGACTCTCCTGGAAAAAGGCTGCTTTTGACCTTACTGCATGTTTGTGAAAATTCCTAGTCGGGGTGGCGCGGATAAGAAAAACACTTCGCATCCTCCTTTGTAGGATATCCGACATGCGACCAATGTGTAATAGGCTTATACTTAACGTCTTGATATAGAAGTGCCGGAGCCTCGATGTCATTTCCTTTCCAAAAAGTATTCCCCGGGACGCTAGGTGACGCCTGGCAGGCGGAATTGCAAAGGTTTGTTCAGCAGGACACCGTCGCGCGATTGTGGAACCAGGATCGCTCCTTGTGGCCGGCCGACGAACACCACCTTCCCTCGGTGAAGAGCAACTTACGCTGGCTCAATCTCCCGGAACAGATTGGGCCGTACGTCTCCAAAGTCCTGGAGCGCGCCCGAGCGGCGCAAGAAAACGGCTTCGACCATATCGTTTTTGTGGCCATGGGCGGATCCAATCTGGCGGCGGCGACGATATTGGATTTACCGCAAGCGACAGCCTCCAAAAGGGTATTGCTACTGGATAGCACCGACACAGACGCCATCCGGGACGTGGAATCGAAGCTTTCGCTGGACAAAACGCTTTTCATTTTCGCGAACAAGTCGGGAAAGCGCATTGAGACACACTGCCTGCTGCTGTACTTCCTGGACAAACTGAAGGCCGCAGGGATCGAGTCACCGGGCAAACACTTCATCGCGCTGACCGAGCAGAGTTCGTACTTGGCCACGCTAGCGGGCGAGTACAAATTTCGCGACGTTTTTTTCGATCCCCCGGGCATTAGCAGCCACTTTTCCGGATTGATTCATTTCAGCCTCTTTTTGGCAGCAGTAGGAGGGGTTGCGCCTGCCCAACTGCTGGACACTATTGCTGCGGCGCGCGACGCATGCCGGACCGAAACGCCGGTGTCTGAAAATCCGGCGTTGGCCCTGGCTGCCTTTTTGGCAGCAGGGGCCCGGAAGGGTCTCAATCGTCTGATTTTACTAACTGGGCCTGAATTATTTTATTTTGCTTACCGCATTGCGCACCTGACCGGTACGAGCACCAGCAATGAGGGCCGGGGATTTATTCCAATATTCGCACAACGGAGCTATGCGCTGGCAACAGTTAAGGATAAATGCCTGGTGGTAAAACTTAGTCTGCAAAACCAGAAAGAAACTGACGCGAGAGAATTTGCTGAATTGCGGGACGCCGGTATCCCCACGGTTGAAATTGAATTACGGCCCACTGATTTCGCCGCGGAAATATTTAAGTGGGAAGTGGCAACGGCGCTGGCGTGTGTCTCCATGGGAATGAATCCATTTTCTGTCAGCAATTTTCAAAGCAATTTCGGAATGCCAACCGAGCCGCTTGAGAATATTGCGCATAAACCCGAGTCCACTATGCCGGCCCCCAGAGTGGTGGAAGGTTCAGTGAAGTTGTACGTCCAGGGACGCACCAGACGGATGATTTCAAATCTGAGCCTGCGTGAGGCGGTGAGAACATTTCTGCAGCTCCGGAATCTAAACAGCTACATTGCGATTCTGCCATTTTTCAAGTTGATTCCCGAATACGTTGACATAGTTCGGGATTTGCGTGATCGCATGCGTTATGAACTTGAAATGCCGGTGCAAGTGTCATCCGGGCCACGTTGCATCCCCACGCTCGGAAAGGCATATAAGGAAGGACCTGCGAATGGCATCTTCATCGTGATTACCGCCGCGCCGCGGCAGGACCTGATCATTCCCGGCGCGGATTACACTTTCGGAGAACTGCAGCTCGCACTGGCGATGGCCGAAGCGGAAGCCCTAGAAAATTCTGGGAAGCCGACCATTAGACTGCACTTGGCGAACGGCCCACAAAAAGGTTTGAAGGAAGTGCTGGATATTGTTATACAAGCGGTGGCGCAAATAACTAGAAACACGAGCTAAGGATCTCTAGACCGGCGTGGATTGGTCCTGGGCTGCCCGTGCCCGGCGCGAAATCATACAGGCGGAGGACGCGTTCGTGGCGAAAATCACAACCATGTTCTGGGACATCGGTGGAGTCATTCTCACCAATGGGTGGGGAAGGACTTCTCGGGAACAATCGGCCAAGGCTTTCGACCTGGACTGGGAAGAATTCCAGGATCGCCACGACCTTTGTTTCCCCGCGTGGGATGCCGGACTCATTACCATAGACGAGTATCTGGACCGCACGCTTTTTCACCGCCACCAATCGTTTACGCGCGAGCAATTCATCGAGTTCATGTATGCACAGTCGCGGGAATTTCCGGAGTCGCGCGCAATTCTCGACGCGGTGACCAGTTTAAAAAAATATTTTATCGGCGCCATCAACAACGAGCCGCTGGAGTTGAATCGTTACCGTATCGAGCTGTTTAAGCTTCGTAAGAATTTTGAGGTGTTCTTCAGCTCCTGCTATGTGCGCTCCCGCAAACCGGAGGCCACTATATTTCGCGTCGCGCTGGAGGTTTCGCAGCGGCCTCCAGCGGAATGCTTGTTCATTGATGACCGCCCGTTGAACCTGGAAGTACCCCGGCGGTTGGGCATGCACGTCATTCACTATAAGGATGCGCAAGGTTTGCTCGACGAGCTGCGAAAGTACGATGTTGAGGTATAGTTTCTCGAAACATTAAATCGGTTGAATGCAGGTTTTTTGTCGGGAAGGATCTGTGATGGCGGATAACGGCAAAGTTTCAAGCGGCTACAGCGAGGCGGTTGAACCTTGCACCGTAGTGCTTTTTGGCGCGTCGGGCGACCTCGCAAAGCGCAAAGTTATTCCCGCCATGTTCGATCTGGCGATTCACAATTCCCTAGGGCCGCAATACGCGATTGTGGGGTTTGCGCGCACGCCAATGAGCGATGACAGCTTTCGTTCGGCGCTGGGAGAGGCCGCCAAGAGTATTTCCGAAGTTGGTCCCATTGATCCCAAACAATGGAGCGAATTCGCCGGCAATCTGCATTACAGCCAGGGCGACTACGACGACCCTGAAGCTTACGCGCGGCTGGCGAAATGCCTTGAAGCGCTGGAAGCTTCCAAGAAACTTGGCGGCAACCGGTTGTTTTATTTGTCCACGCCGCCGGAAGTTTATCCGCACATTGTAGAGCAGCTCGGCAAGGCCGGACTGGCGAAGCCATCCTCCGCAGATTCCTGGGTGCGCATCATTATCGAAAAACCTTTTGGCCGGGATCTGGCTTCCGCGAAGGAATTAAACAAGACCGTGCTCTGCGTGTTCGATGAGAAGCAGGTTTACCGCATAGATCATTATCTTGGCAAAGATACCGTGCAAAACCTGCTGGTCCTGCGATTCGGCAATGGAATCTTTGAGCCGCTATGGAATCGCAACTATGTGGACCACGTGCAAATTACCGCGGGCGAAACACTGGGAGTGGAGCGTCGCGGCGGTTTCTATGAGAATACCGGCGCGTTGCGCGACATGATTCAAAGCCATGTCCTGCAGCTCACTTCGCTGGTAGCGGTGGAACCGCCGGCGTCCTTCGACGCCAACTCGGTGCGCAACGAAAAATTGAAAGTGTTGCAGTCCATCCGGCCCTTCAATCTCGAAATGGTGGCGCAGGCGGTGGTGCGCGGCCAGTATTCGCCGGGGCAAGCGGGCGGCAAGCCCGCACCGGGCTACCGGCAAGAGCAGGGAGTGAGCGCCACTTCGCGCACGGAAACATTTGTGGCCGCGAAATTGTTGATTGATAACTGGCGCTGGGCGGGTGTGCCGTTTTATTTGCGTACCGGGAAGCGTTTGGCGAAACGCAGCACCGAAATTGTCATCGAATTTCGCCGCGCTCCACACATGGTTTTTCGCGAGCGTAACCTGGAGCCCAATCGCCTGGTGCTGAACATCCAACCGGACGAAGGAATTTCCGTTTCGTTCGTCGCCAAACGCCCCGGAACGGAAATGAGCATCGGCAACGTAAATATGGATTTCAAGTACAAAGAGGGTTTCGGCGAAGCGCCGCGAAGTGCGTACGCCACGCTGGTGAATGATTGCGTGCGGGGCGATGCCACGCTCTTTGATCGCGGCGACAATGTGGAAGCCGCATGGGCGCTGATTGATCCGATTCTGGATGTGTGGACGGCCGCAAAGAGCGCGGCTGTTCCGCAATATTCTTCGGGCAGTTGGGGACCGCAGGAGTCTGACACGCTTCTGGAACGCGACGGGCGGCGCTGGTTTAATCCGTCGTAAAGCTGCATCGCATCGTTTTGTTATTTTGGAAAAACTCAGGGGGCGTTGGTGATCCTTGCCGGGGATGTGGGCGGTACGAAGTGCAATCTCGCGCTATTTTCTGAAAAAAATGGCGTGCTCACGTCTGTCTACAAGCAGCGCTTTGCCAGCAAGGAATTCGCGCAATTCGATCGCATCGTGAAGGAATTTTCCCGGCAAGCCGCTCCCCACCTTGGTGGAGCGCGGATCGAGGCCGCGGGCTTTGGCGTCGCCGGTCCGGTGATCAAGAACCGCGTGCGAGCCACGAATCTGCCATGGACGGTGGACACCGATAATCTCGTGGATGTTTTGAAAGTGAAGCAAGTTGTGATTTTGAACGACCTGGGAGCTACCGGTCACAGCATCGAGCACCTGCCACCGGAAGATTTTTGCGTGCTCAACGCAGGAAAATACGAGCATGGCGGCACTCGGGGCTTGATTGCCGCAGGGACCGGTTTGGGGCAGGGAATCCTCGTCTGGGATGGCAGCCGCTACCAGGTGGTGCCGTCGGAGGGCGGGCACTCGGATTTTGCTCCACACACCGAATTGCAAATCGAGCTACTGAGGTTTATGCGCCGGCGTTACCCGCAAGTGAGTTGGGAATTAATTCTCTCCGGCCGCGGGTTCCGCACGCTGCACGAATTTCTGGCGCCGGACGTGAAACACGCCACGTTCGAAGACCCGGACGCCGATCCCGCGCCCGTAATTACGCGCCAGGGGTTGGATAAATCCTGCCCCGTCTGCGTGGAAACGCTGGACCTGTGGGCGAATATCTATGGAGCCGAAGCCGGTAACCTGGCGCTAAAGGTTCTGGCGCTCGGTGGAGTTTTTGTCGCGGGGGGAATCGCCGTGAAAATTCTTGAGAAGATGAAGGACGGCACATTTTTTCAGGCCTTCCAGGATAAGTGGAAATTCGAGCCCATGCTCAACAACATTCCCGTGTCCGTCATCCTGAATGAATCAGCGCCACTGATCGGCGCGGCCTACGAAGCGCTCGCGGCCATCGAAAAGTAGTTCTTCTGCCTTAGCCGCCGCAACCTTACATATTTTTGGTAGACTACAATAATTGGCTTGGCCTGCCTGACGTTCCAGCCAGGCCAGCATCGGGGACATACCATGAGCAGCGGCGCGACTTCCCAGGCGTTGGAAATACAAAACTATGTCCATGGTGGATGGCGCCGGTCCGCGGCTAAAGACTACGTAGATGTTTTGAACCCCGCCACCGCGGAATTGTTGGCGCGCACGCCACTTTCCACCTCCGCAGACGTAGACGCCGCAGTGCAAGCTGCCGCTGCGGCATTCCCGGCGTGGCGCCGCACGCCGCCTGGCGAACGGGTGCAATATCTTTTTAAGCTAAAAAATCTTTTGGAGGAGCACATTGGTGAAATCGCCGAACTGATTACCCTGGAAAACGGGAAAACGCTGGGCGAAGCCAAGGCGGAAATCCGTCGTGGCATTGAAAATGTCGAGGTGGCCTGCGGAATTCCGATGATGATGCAGGGCTACAACCTGGAAGATGTAACACCCGGCGTGGACGAAACGCTGATTCGCCAGCCGCTCGGAGTAGTGGCGGCAATCACGCCATTTAATTTCCCGGCCATGATTCCGTTCTGGTTTTTGCCTTACGCGATTGCGTGCGGCAACACGCTGGTGTTGAAGCCCTCCGAGCGCGTGCCCCTAACCATGCGCCGCGTTGTGGAATTGCTTGAGATGACCGGCCTGCCGCACGGTATCGTGAACCTGGTCAACGGCGGCCGTGAGGTAGTGGACGCGTTGTGCGATCACCCGCAAGTGCGGGCGATCAGTTTTGTGGGCTCGACACCGGTGGCCAAGCATGTTTACGCGCGTGCGGCGGCCAGCGGCAAGCGCATGCAGTGCCAGGGTGGCGCAAAAAACCACGTGATCGTGTTGCCGGATGCGGATATGGAACTGGCGACGCAGATAATCGGTGACAGCGCCTTCGGTTGCGCTGGGCAACGCTGCCTGGCGGTATCCGTGGCGGTTACCGTCGGCGATGCGCAGAAGAAATTTCGCAATTCCATCAGCCTGGCGGCTGCCGGACTGCGGGTTGGCAATGGCCTGGGTGCCGATGTACAGATGGGCCCGGTCATCAGCAAAGAAAGCAAGCAGCGCGTGGAGTCTCTGATTGCCGCCGGCGTGGCGGAAGGCGCGAAGCCCATCGTAGATGGTCGCGGCGCGAAAATCGCGAACGGAGAAAATGGCAATTTCGTCAAACCTACGGTGCTGGATGGATTGCCTCTGTCGAGCAAGTTGACACATACCGAAATTTTTGGCCCGGTGTTGAGCCTGGTGCATGCGGACTCTATGGACGAGGCCATGAATTTTCTGCACAACAGCCCGTACGGCAACCAGGCGTCCTTGTTTACCACCAGCGGGGCGGCGGCGAGAAAGTTTCGTTACGAAGCTCCCGCGGGTAACGTCGGCATCAATATCGGAGTGGCCGCGCCCATGGCGTATTTTCCGTTCAGCGGCTGGAAAGACAGCTTTTTCGGCATTTTGCATGGACAGGGAAAAGACGCCGTGGAGTTTTACACCGAATCAAAAGTGGTTATCGAGCGGTGGTCGCGGCAGGAAACGAGGAAATTCTGATGCGGGTGCGCGCGTGAACACCAAGCCGCTGCACTTGGATGTGAACGAGCAGATCGAGTGCGCGCACACGCTGGCGTCGAAGTTTTACACCGATCCTGCAATTCTGGAAATCGAAAAGACGCGAATTTTCCTGCGCACCTGGCAACTGGTGGGCACCCTAAGCCACGCGTGCGGAGAAGTAAACGGCGCGCCGCGCACCATCGCCGATCCGGAAAGTTTTTTCACCGCGGAGATTGCCGGAGAACCGATTATCGTGGTGCGCGACAAACAGGGCACCCTGCGGGCCTTCAGCAATGTCTGCCGGCATCGCGCCGGCCCCATCGCGCTGGGTAGCGGCTGCAAAAATGTTCTGCGCTGCCAGTATCACGGCTGGACGTATACCCTCGACGGGCGGCTGATTGGCACACCCGACGTGGAGGGCGTGGAGTTTTTCGACCGCAGCAACATGGGCATGGTGCCCGTGCGCGTCGAAACGTGGGAGCAATTTATTTTTGTGAATTTCGACGCCCAGGCCGAGCCGCTGGCGGCGTATCTCGGAAAAATACCGGAGCAGGCCCACGGCTTTGAGTTTACCGGCCTGCAATTCGCGGAGCGCCGCGACTACGTCATCAACTGCAACTGGAAAGTGTATGTAGATAATTACCTGGAGGGCTATCACATCCCAATAGCTCACCCGGGGTTGATGCGCGAAATTGATTACGCGCTATATCGCACCGACACTTACCGCTACTATTCTCAGCAGTTCGCCCCGATTCGCGCGATGAAGACGGATGACACGGCAGAGCGCGCTTACGCGCCCGGCAGCGGATTGCAACAAGCGGCCTATTTTTGGATTTTCCCAAATTTAATGCTGAACATTTATCCGGATAATATTTCCACGAACCTGATCGTGCCGCTGTCGCATGACACAACCTTGACCATTTTTGAATGGTTTTTCCATGACGTGGCAGATCCCAAGGTGCAGGAGCGTATCCAGCGCGCGATTGCCTTCAGCGATGAAGTACAGCAGGAAGACATCGGTCTATGCGAAAACGTGCAAAAGGGATTGCGGTCTTCGATGTACGACCGCGGCCGCTATTCGGTGAAGCGCGAAAACGGTGTGCACCATTTCCACATGCTGCTGGGAGAATTTCTCGGCAAGATGTAATTGCCTCTTCGCAGTACCCTGCAAGAAAAACCCCACGTGCAAAATCGCACGTGGGGCATCCCCGATAAATTAAAGGATTCTACGGCCGAGCCGGAGCAGGCGTCGGCGCCGGAGCGGTCTTTGGTGCCGGCGCAGCCGCGCCCGGTTCCTTCGGATAGTCGAAGTGCACATTAGGAGCCTGGCGCGCGCCGGGATCGGTCTTGAAATAAGCGTCGTTGTGCGTAAAGCCCGACATGCTGGCCACCAGGCTGTTCGGGAATTGCACGATGTACGTGTTGTAGTCCTGCACCACCTGGTTGTAATTGCGCCGCTCGATGGCGATGCGATTTTCCGTGCCCGCCAACTCATCCTGCAGGCGCATGAAATTTTCATTAGACTTCAGTTGCGGATAATTCTCGACGATCACCAGCAAGCGCCCGAGAGCGGAATCCAGCTGCCCGTTGGCGGCAATTTTCTCCGCGGGCGTGCCCGCGCCGAGCAGTGCTGAGCGTGCACGAGCGATCTCGCCGTAAACCACCTGTTCCTGCACCGCGTAACCTTTGACGGTTTCCACCAGGTTGGGGATCAAATCCGCGCGCCGCTGCAAAACGACATCCACCTGTGACCATGCGGCATTCACGGCTTCGCGCTTGGTGGCCATGGCGTTGCGTCGGGTGACGAACGAACTGCCAAATACCAAAGCAAGAATCAAAACAATGATCAGAATTACGACGCCTATCTTCATATGCTCCTCGATTTACTAAGATTCAGGAACGGGCCTGTTTGGTTCGTTGCCACTCTCGTTTTGGCAAATGTTGGTCGAGCGCGCGGATGACCGTCTCCAACGCGGCCAGATACGCTCCATAAACCTGCACGATTTCAGAGACCGCATCGCTGTGCTCCCTCAAGCGCAGGACGGTTACAAAAGCGGCGCCGTTTGAATGTGTCAATTCGGCGGCGCGGTCAATGATAGCGCGAGCGGCGGCGGGAGGCTCCTCGCCAAAAGCGATAATCACGTGGCGCAGCAGCGTAAGTACCGAAGAGAAAGATTTACGCAGCACGGGAGTCAGCTCCCGCGCGTCGCCCGGCGCGCGTAGATAAGCATTGCGCAGTTTCAGCATTACCGTGCGCAGCTCGTGTTCCACCTGGACGCGGTGCAGGTTGGTGGGCAAATGGAAGTTGGCGATGGGGTCCGCGCCGAAAAGCACGCGGCGATTGTCCTGCATGTCTCGCAACTCGATGGAAAAAACATCCGCGGATTGCAGCAATTCTTCGCCGGTAAAAAATAGCGGCGCGGGCTGCTGTTGCTCAACGGCCCACCAGCGCACCACGGGCGCGACGCGGGTCAGCTCTTCCACCGCGAGAGATTTGAGCACGCACAACACATTCAAATCGGAATGATCGGGATGAAAGCTGCCGCGCGCGGCGGAGCCATAGAGGATGGCGCACTCGAGGTTTGCCGCTGCGGCGTCCTTCAGCCGACTCACCAGCTCTTTGAGTTGCGTCTCCGTGGAAAGCATCGTGCCCTCAGACTTTTGCTCCGCCATCACCAGCTCCCCGAGGCGCCGCCGCCTCCGCTGCTGCCGCCACCAAATCCACCGAAGCCGCCGCCACCACCACTACCGCCGAAGCCGCCGCCGCCCCAACTCCCGCCGCCCCAGCCACCGCGGCCTCCACGGCCCATATTGCTGAAGATAAGCGGCCAAATCCACCAGCCGCTGCCACCGCCCCCGCCGCGCCCGGAACCCGATGATCTGCTGATGAACCAGATGAAGAGAAAAACTCCGATGATCAACCACAGCGGGGTCCCGCCGCCGGAGCGGTCTTCCTGCTGGTGTGCGACCCGCGTCGGGGGCTGACCGGTCAGCGTGACCCCGCGATCATCGGCGATGTATTCGGCAAGTTTCCAGGCCGCCGTCTCTGTGGCGCTGCTGTAATCTCCCTGACGCAGTGACGGCACCATGGCGCGCCCCGCGTCTCCCGCGCGCGCATCGTTAATCACCGGCTCGAGCCCGTACCCCACTTCAATGCGATATTTCCGCTCGTCAGGCGAAACCAGCAGCAGCACGCCGCGATTGTCCTGCTTCGATCCGACTCCCAACTGCTTATACAGGTCCACCGCGTAGTTCTCGACGCTCTGGCCCTCCAGCGAGTGCACCGTGACGATAGCCATCTGCGCGCCGGTTTTCTGCTGCAGTTCGGTGCCCAGCGCTTCTAGGCGAGCCTTGGTCTCCGGCGTGATAGCTCCCGCAAGATCCGTGACATAACCGGTAGGCTGAATTTTCTTGAGGTCTTCAGCGGCCGCCGCGCAGACAAGCTGCAGCAATAGCAAAAACGTGGCGACGAATTTCAGGGCGGAAGCGCGTTTCATGCGGGTCTGAGAGGAACATTCAAACTATATGTGGATGGCGTGCAGGAGTAAAGCCGTGGCACCCCGGCCTGAAAATGTTCTGCACCGTAAGGTTCGCGCGAAACCTCTAAAGTGTGCTATTTTGGACAGTCCAAGCCCTGATCCAAATGTTAATTTTTCGCTTTGTTGAGCAGCAGCCTCTACCCTCGGGCCAATCACCCGTCGGCCGCTTCTGAGACTACGAAAACTATGCGAATTTTGCTTTACAACCCCGACAACGGGGTAACGCGCAATTTCATGCCCCACCTATGGATGTTCTTATTGAAGGCACTTACGCCTGAAGGGCACGAAGTGTTGCTGATTGATGGGAACGCGCAGCCCATGGATGAACAGGGCATCGCTCGCTACGTCATTGAGCAGCGCATCGGGCTGGTTGGTATTGGCGCCATGACGCGCATGATCGCTAAAGCCTATCGTATGGCCGACGCGATTCGCGCGGTGGGCGTGCCCGTGGTGATGGGCGGGCCGCACGTCACGGAAATGGCCGACGAAGCCCTTGGCAGGGACGGCGGAGCGCGTCACGCCGACGCCGTGGCCCTTGGCGAGGCCGACGAAACGTGGCCGAAGATTGTGAATGATGCCGTGGCCGGGAAGCTGAAGGAAACTTACGCTCCGGTGGACGCGTTTGGACAGGAAAAGAAGCCTTCTTTGCAGCAATATCCCCCGATTCCGTGGGACACCATAGACCTCAAGCAATTCAATATCGTTCCCAAAGTTTTCAATGGCATGCTGAAAAAGCTCGGTGCCGGCTGGGGAACGTTCCGCATCATTCCCGTGGAGTCTGGACGCGGTTGCCCGTACGGCTGCGAGTTCTGCACCGTGACGGGATTCTTCGGCGATTCCATTCGCTTTCGAACCAATGAGAGCGTGGTCAACGAGTTGCTCCTGCTGAAGGCCCGCGCGAAAAGCGAGCTGGGCCAGATCGCGGTATTTTTTATTGACGATAATTTTGCCATCAACATCAAACGGACCAAGTCGCTGTTGCGCGACATCATTGCTGCGGAAGCGCAGGTTCACTGGGTAGCGCAGATCAGCGCCAATCTCTTGCGCGACGAAGAGCTCGTAGATTTGATTGCCGCCGCGGGCGGCAAGTGGATTTTCATTGGCATGGAGTCCATTGACCCCGCGAACTTGAAAGACGTAAACAAAGGCTTCAACAAGCCCGGCGAGTATGCGGCGGTGCTGCAGCGGCTGGCGGATCGCAATGTCTTCGCGATCACTTCGTTTATTTTTGGCATGGACAATGACACCGTGGGCGTGGCTGAGCGCACCCTGCAGGAAATTCGTACCTGGCCGCCGGGACTGCCGATTTTTGGCTTGCTCACGCCCCTGCCCGCTACACCTCTATACAAGCGGCTGGAAGTGGCGGGGAGACTGACGCGGCCCAAGCATTGGCAGGAGTTTATTCCGTTTGCGATGGCGCATACGCCCCTCAAAATGACCATTCCCGAGGCGCATGCCGAGGTGAGGTACGGCTGGGAGAAGTCCTACAACCCGCAGGCCATTGCCAAGGCGCTCGCTGCGGTAGCGCATAAACCATTGGGATATCGTGTGAACATTTTGATTTCTCGACTGTGTTTCCGCGGGATTTATTTTCCGCAACTCGGTCGCTTTGCCTGGGTGAAGACCATCACCGAGAACCGCCGCGCAATTTTCGGGCTAATACGCGAGGGCGTGGGCCTGCGCCGCGCCGCGCGCGCTGAAGCCTCCCTGCGACTATCATCCACCACTCCTCAGTGACGCGGCCTTAGGCCGCGCCAAACAATGCACCGCATAGTCCCTTAGACGGAGCCAAGCGGTGTTTTCTGTCCGGAATTCGACCTGAAATTCCGCTGGAAAATAGCAGCGTCGGTTCTTGTACCCGACGGCATACCCGATGGACCTGATTTGAAGTTTGCCCCTGAACAGGGGATACTTTTGGCATGGCCACCAAAAAAATAGTCCCCACGAAATCTCCGAAGACAGAAAAAAACCTGAAAACCGCGAAGACCAACGGCGGGGAAACGCATCAACAAGCGGTGGATAGCGGTGTGCTCCTCACTACTAATCAAGGCCTACCCATTTCCGACAACCAGAATTCATTGAAGGGCGGCGGGCGCGGGCCCACGTTGCTGGAAGATTTTATTTTGCGTGAGAAGATCACGCACTTTGACCACGAGAGAATTCCTGAACGCATCGTGCACGCTCGCGGCTCCGCGGCGCACGGATATTTTCAGCCGTACAAATCCATGGCGCATGTCACCAGCGCGGGGTTCCTCTCCGATCCAAAAATTAAGACTCCCGTCTTCGTGCGTTTTTCAACCGTCGCCGGCGGTGCGGGCTCGGTAGATACGCCCCGCGACGTGCGCGGATTTGCCGTCAAGTTTTACACCCAGGAAGGCAACTTCGATCTGGTGGGAAATAACATTCCGGTGTTTTTTATCCAGGACGCTATCAAATTCCCCGACCTGATTCACGCCGTGAAAATGGAAGCGGATCGCGGGTATCCACAAGCGGGCACCGCGCACGACACTTTCTGGGATTTCATCTCGCTGATGCCGGAATCTCTGCACATGGTCATGTGGGCGATGTCCGATCGCACCATCCCCCGTTCGCTGCGCATGATGGAAGGTTTTGGCGTGAACGCTTTCCGTCTGGTGAATGCGGATGGCAAATCGAAATTCGTGAAATTCCACTGGCGGCCGCTTTTGGGCACGGCGGCCACGCTGTGGGATGAAGCCGTGAAGATCGCCGGCGCCGACCCCGACTTTCAACGCCGCGATTTGTTCGATGCCATCGCCACCGGCAACTTCCCGGAGTTCGAATTTGGAATTCAAACGCTGGATGACAAGATGGCTGACCAGTTGGACTTCGACGTCCTGGACGCCACTAAAGTAATTCCCGAAGAAATCGTTCCGGTGGAAATCATCGGCAAGATGGTGCTGGATAGAAATCCCGATAATTTCTTTGCTGAAACCGAGCAGGTGGCGTTCTGTCCCAGTCACGTGGTGCCGGGAATTGATTTCAGCGAAGATCCCTTGTTGCAGGGGCGATTGTTTTCTTACCTGGATACGCAGCTCAGCCGCTTGGGCTCCCCGAACTTTCATCAGCTGCCAATTAACGCGCCGAAATGTCCGTTTGCGAATATGCAGCGCGATGGACATATGCAAATGCAGGTGCACAAAGGGCGGGGCAACTACGAACCGAATTCCATCGAGCCGCAGGGTGAGCGTGAAACTCCCAAGGGATTCCGCAGCGCGCCAATCGCCCTGGAAGGCACGAAAGTTCGCTTGCGCGCGGAATCTTTTGCGGATCACTATTCGCAAGCGCGCTTGTTTTACCGCTCGGTGACGCCGCAAGAGCAGAAGCACATGGCTATGGCCCTCACGTTCGAATTGAGCAAGGTGGACATTCCAGAAATCCGTAAAAAAATGCTCGGCCACCTGGAAGTCATTGACCCCAAGCTGGCCGCCAAGGTGGCCGACGGATTGGGTATGACGGGCGAGGCGATTGCCGCGACTCCCGCTGCGAAGCCGATAGACCTGCCACCCAGCCCCGCGCTGCGACTTTACGGGAAATATAAGCCCACGCTGAAGGGCAGAAAAGTTGGCGTACTGCTAGCGGACGGTTTTGACGCGAAACTGCAAACCGCGTTGGTCGCGGCTATCAAGAAAGAAGGCGCGACTCCGGCGATCATCGCTCCGAAGGTCGGCGGCGTCATGGACTCGACAGGAAAAAAGATGGTCGCGGAGATGGCGCTTTCCGGGGCTCCATCCGTGTTCTTCGACGCCGTAGCAGTTCTCGCCGGACCGAATGGCGACAAGGCGCTCAGCGCCGAACCTGACGCCATCAGTTTTATGATGGATGCGGATCGCCATCTGAAAGCCATCGCCATTGCGGGCGTTTCCGGGTTGGCCAAGAAAACCCACGTTGAAGGCGTCGTCGGCGTCACGCAACTAGGCGGCAACGGCGACATTGCAAAATTTATTGAATTCGCGCGCAACGGCAAAGTGTGGGAGCGCGACACCGCCTAGCAAAACAAAGTTGCTCGCCGGCGAAGAGATAAATCAGGCAAACCTGCAGGTTTGTCTGCCTAAAAGCCTTCGCATTAGTGAAAGGCGGCCGCCAGCAAATCGACCATTAACCGAATCGCGGTCTGCGCAGTGCGCCCGCTCGGATCGCGATACGGGTTTACTTCCACAATATCCATCCCCACTAATTTTCCTCTAGTGGGGATTTCTTTCAGCAGCTCGTCTATCTCCTGAAAATTGAGGCCGCCCGGTTCCAGCGTACCCGTTCCCGGGGCCAGCGTGGGATCCATGGAATCCACATCAAAAGTGACATAGATGTTTTCGCTTTGCGGAATGGATTCGATCGCCGCGGCGATGCCGCGGCGGTGGATTTCCTCGGAGGTCACTACGCTGGTGGGAATGGCTTTGGCATTGCCTGCGGCTTCCTGATCGTTGGCGATGCCGCGCATACCCATCTGCGAAATGTGCTTCACCGTCGGAAGCTTCGCCACGCGCAATACCCACGAAGCGTGATCAAGATTGCCTTTCGCGCCCGTCCAGGTGTCCAGATGCGCGTCAATGTGCACCACCGTGAGCGGAATATCGTAAGCGCGGATCACCGGGAAGGTGATGCTGTGATCTCCGCCTAAAATAATCGGGAAGGCTTTTTTTGCCAGGATTTTCTTCACCGCTTCAGTGATTTTCGTATTGGTTTCCAGCGCAACGGTCGGATAGATGACCACATCACCGACGTCCGCCCCCTGTTTGCCCTTAAGAACGGTGC
>JBBRPU010000025.1:0-20376 GCA_038227545.1 Candidatus Acidiferrales bacterium | reverse complement strand
CGTTTGAAAAACCTGCTCCAGCAGTTCCCGCTGGTACACCGCCGACGGCGGACCCACCCGCAAACATTTCCCGCGTTGAATAAGAACCACCTGATCCGCATATTCCGCGGCCAGATTCAGCTCGTGCGTCACGACCACAACGGTGTAGCGATTCTCCACCGCTAGCCGCCGCAAACCGTGCAGCAGATCCACCTGCGCGGCAATGTCCAGATGTAGCGTCGGCTCATCCAGCAACAAAAGCAGCGGCTGTTGCGCCAACGCCCGCGCCAGGATCACTCTCTGTTTTTCGCCGCCGGAAAGCTCGGCCATCCAGCGGTCGCTTAACTCAACCGCGCCCACCTGCGCCAAGGCATTTTTCGCGATGGCCACATCGCTTTCGCTTTCAAAGCGCAGCGCTCGCCCATGCGGGTGCCGCCCCTGCAGCACAAATTCCCATGCACGCGACGGAAAAAGCAAAGGACTTTCCTGCTGCACCATGGCAATACGCTGCGCGCGTGTTTTTGCCGTGAGCGCGTGCGTTTCAAAGCCATTCAGCAGCACGCGTCCAGAAAGCGGCTCCAGCGAACCGGCAATCAGTTTCAACAAAGTAGATTTGCCGCTCGCATTCGGCCCCAGGATCGCCACAATCTCGCCGGCGCGCGCCTGAAAGCTTGCGGCTTCCAAAGTGAATAGCGGCGCCTGCGACGGATTCGGCGAATACGCGTAGCTCACCTGTTCGACGCTCAGGCGCACATCGTTGTTCGCGCGCGCAGCGTCCAGCGGCGAACGAATCGCGGCACTCGCGGGCGGACGCGCCACCAGGGTCACGCCATCCTCCTGCGCAGCAGATAAATAAACAGCGGAGCGCCGAATAACGCGGTCATGGCTCCCACCGGAAGCTCCGCGGGAGATACGATCGTGCGCGCGATAGTATCCGCGACCACTACCGCGATGGCTCCGCCTAACGCCGCCGTGGGAATCAATGTACGATGATCCGATCCAAACAGTTGCCGCATCACGTGCGGCACCAGCAATCCAACGTAGCCGATAGCTCCGCTCACCGATACCGCCAGGCCCGTGAGCAAAGACGCCGCGATGTAAACAACCAGTCGCACTCGCGGCACATCCACGCCCAAGTGCATGGCTTCTTTTTCGCCCGATAGCAACAAATTCAAGTCGGAAGCCGTCGTGTAAATAGCCCCGCCAGCCAACACGAAACCGATGCCCAGCACCCAGTACACGCTGCGCTGCAAGGATGTGGACAAATTGCCCATCAACCAGAACGCCATGCCCCGCAAGTTACTGCCGGTCAGCGAAGTCATCAGAAACATAATCACCGCGGAGATAAACGACGCGGTGATTATTCCCGCAAGCAACAAAGTCGTGCTGTCAATCAGCCCTTCGCGCCGCCCCAGGATGTACACTGCGCCGATGGTCGCCCCGGCTCCCAAGAACGCCCCCACCGGAGTCAGCAAATCCGCGAATGCCGGCGACAGACTCAGGTGCGGCGCAACAATCAATGCCAAAATTGCGCCCAATGCCGCGCCACTGGAAACTCCCAGCACATAAGGATCAGCAAGCGGGTTGCGCAGCAGCGCCTGGAATCCGGTGCCGGCCACCGAAAGTGATGCACCCACAAAAATTCCCAGTAAAATTCGCGGCAGACGAATGTCCATCACGATCAATCCGTAATCGCTCTTTATAGCTTCGCCGTGATGGTATAAAACGCGCAACAAATCCCGCCCAAGCCCCCACAGTGAAACCTGCACGGCTCCCACTTTCAGGGCTACGATCACCACTACAAACAAAATTCCCGCAAGAATTGCGCACTGCACAAGCAATCGTCGCAGTGTCAGCGGGCGCATAGCTGGTGGAGTGCCGCAATCTCGTCGGCGCCAATCTCGCGCGCGGCGGATTTTTCAGCAAACGCTTCGGGATGCAATTTTGCCGCTAAATCTTCGATGGCCGACACGATGCGCGGCGCGGGACGATTCACCGCATCGCTGATCACCGCAAATTTGCGATCGCGCACCGCATTTAATATTTTCCAGGCCGGCCGCGTGGCCAGCACCTCCAGATGCAGCGGTGTAGTTTCAGAATGCGAATCGGCAAATATCAGAACTTCCGGCTGCAGCCGCGCCACCTCTTCCAGATTCACCTGCGGCCAGTCCTGCTTGGAATCCACGATGGATACGGCGCCCGCGCGCCGCAAGGCGTCCGCGATAAACGTATCCTGGCCGATGGAAATGAGCGGATCGGTCCACACGATAAACAACGCTCGCGTCGGCGGCAACGATCCAATTTTTTGTCGCAGGACTTCCAGCCGCTGCTGCAAATTCTCCGCAACCGCAGCGCCGGCCTCCGGCGCGCCCAACACCTCGCCCAATCGTTTCGACGACGCCACAATTTCGTCCACGCTCCGTGGATCGGTGGCGTAGGAAGCAATGCCCAGGGCATCGAGAGAATGCACCGTCTCCAAGGTATTCAAATGTCGTGTTACCAACACGAGGTCTGGCCTGAGATGCGCGATTTCTTCCAGACTGGGATTAATCGCGCCGCCAACTTTCTGTTTCTTCTGCGCCTCGGGCGGATAGTCGCAATAATCCGTATCGCCCACCAGCAAATCCTGCAATCCCAGCGCGTAAACCGTCTCCGTCAGGCTGGGTGCCAGCGAAACGATCCGCTTCACCGTCTGGGGCACGCGCACAGGACGTCCCGTCTCGTCCACCACATCGCGAAATCCCGTAGCGGGAACCGCCCCTTGTGCGAATAGCCGGGCACACGGCCCAAAGAGCAGTAACAAAAAGACGACCGCAGCCCACTTTGGCCACAAGTTTCCAGACCCGTTTAGGGCGCTTCCCATCGGACAATATTCACAGCCCTGAATGTGCTTCAAATTTCCGTGAACCTCATCTCGCGAGTTTCGAACCGCCAAAAAAAATGCCCCGCGAGACGGCGGGGCCACATCGCAGCGCTCTTTCTCGCGAAGAGCGCGCAGCCTCTGCGGCATAGGAGGGTAGCCTGGCTTACGGCTTTTCAGCCGCTTACAGTGGCGGGACCGCGGCCGATTTTCACGGCCTTCCCCGCTGCCCATGCCTGCAAATTGAAACGTGAGTGTATGTCGAGCAGGTGGGAGTGTCAACGTTCACTCGTGTATCGTCGTACTTCGTCGCGTACTTACAGCCGTCGCTAGCGATTTTTCCAGTTCGGCTTGCGTTTTTCCACCAGCGCGCGCACGCCTTCCTGTGAATCCTCCAGGCGGTAAAGTTCATTCAGGAAAATATTCATGGAATGCTTCAGGCCGTCTTTAAGCGACATGCCCATGCCGCCAAGAATGGCTCTCTTCGCCATGGTCAGCACCGGCCCGGAGTGACTGGTGATGCGATGAATCAAATCCGATACCGTTTGCTGCAATTGAGCTTCGGGCACCAGCCGGTTCACTAAACCCAACTCCAATGCGCGCTCCGCGGTAACTGGTTCGCCGGTCAGCACCAGTTCCAGCGCAACTTTTGGTCCGACCAGAAAAGGCAAAATCGTGGACGCCAGCGGAGGAAAAACTCCGATGGAGATTTCCGGCTGCGCGAATCGCGCTTTCGGCGTGGCAATCACAAAATCACCAAACGCCGCCAGTTCCGCGCCGCCGCCGATTGCCGGCCCATTCACCACGCAAATGACCGGCTTTGAAGTCTCCAGCATGCCCGCGAACGCGGCGTGAAAGGCATCCAGCATTTGAAACACGCGCTGCGAAGTGTATTCCCCAACGTCTATTCCGCCGCAAAACACCCGGCATGCGGAATCTATAACGATAAGCTTGATCTCTTCGCGGTCGCCCGCGAAGGCCACCGCATCGGCAAGTTCGCGAAGCATCGCTTCGTTCAAAAGATTGTGTTCGGGCCGATTCAGTGTAATCCGGCCGACGCTGCCCTCGGCCTTGAACTTGATGTGCGTGAACTCGTCCGGAGCGCGACGCTGCCGCTTGGTTGAGTATTCTTCAGAATTAATTGAGGCGACAGTGGAAACGGGCTCGACCATGTTTGCTCCTGGCAAATCCGTAGCAATTTGGCAACTTATGCGATGAAGCACTAATGCTAGCATGTCAAATAAATGAAATCCGGCTCCGGAAACTGTCACGTGCGCAAAAGGTTGTCCCCCTCGGTACCGCACCGATGTGCGTTGGAATCACTCTTGCCTACTGGGTCCTGTTCGCTTGTCTCATGCTGTCCTATCGCGAATTCATCTATGCGCACGCGTTGCATCTCGCGCAACTCCGTGTTTGCGCCGGAGCTACCTTGAAGCCCTCCGGCACTGCGACCGCTGCGCACCTCAGTAGCGCACCCGATATTCTTGGTTTCCCGCGTCCGGACGACTGGCAGAATGCTGAACCCATTCGCTTCGACTCCGACTGGCAGGGCAAAAACTCCGATCCCGAGCGCGGCACGGAAGTGCGCATGTTGTGGACAGCAGCGACTCTCTACCTGAAATTTGTTGCGCGTTATCGCGTTATCAGTGTGTTTGGCGACTCTGATCCGAACGGCCGCCGGGACAAACTGTGGGACCGGGATGTCGCGGAAGTTTTTTTGCAACCCGATCCAAGTGAACAGCGACGCTATAAGGAGTTTGAGGTCAGCCCCAACGGTTTTTGGATTGATCTCGACATCAGCAACGGCAGCCTGGCGGACCTGAAAAGCGGCATGAAGCGGCGTGTGTCCGCAGATGAATCGGCAAAAACCTGGACCGCCGAACTGGCCATCCCCATGAAATGTCTGGTGCGCCATTTCGATCCACACGCCATCTGGCGCGTAAACTTTTATCGTGTGGAGGGACCGGCGGAGCCGCGATTCTATTCCTCATGGCAACCCACGAACACCCCGGCCCCGAATTTTCACGTGCCGGAGTTATTCGGTTACCTGAAATTTGCCTCGCAGTAATATTCGCAACCGGCGCACACTCGATGCTGGCGTCCGGCTCGATTTTTTCCTATTCTTCCCGCGTGCAGAGATCTTATGTTCCCAATCACCTTCGAGTGCTTCGTTTCTTTTTCTTAGTTCTCACCGCCCTCGCAACTCGTCCGTATTCAACTTTCGCCGCGCCTTCGCAAGATAATCCCGAAAACGCGCCCGTAGTAAGCAAAGTCGAGCCGCCCGGCTGGTGGATTGGCCTCACTCCGGACGTCATGCTGCTGCTTTCTGGGCACCATCTGCAGGCCACCGAGGTCACGTGCAATCTGGCCACCATACGCGTATCGCGCACGCAGTCGAGCGCTGGAGGCGATTATCTGTTTGTCTGGTTGAAGATTGGCGCGGACACCCGCTCGGGTATTGCCGTCTGCCGCATCGTGACGCCCGCCGGAAGTGTTTCCTTTGAACTGCCGCTGGCTCAGCGCGCCTCCCCACTTGGCAAATTTCAGGGACTCTCACAGAGCGACGTGATCTACCTGCTCATGCCCGACCGCTTTGCCAATGGCGATCCAACAAACGACCAACCGCTGCAAGCGCCCGGATCACTGGATCGCTCCAAACCACGCGCCTATCATGGCGGCGATTTGCGCGGCGTTCACGACCACTTGGTGTATCTGAAAGATCTCGGCGTCACCGCGTTGTGGTTGACGCCAGTGCTAAAGAACGGCGCTGCTCAGGATTATCACGGCTATGGCGCTGTGGATCTGTACGCCGTAGATCCCCATCTCGGCACAGTGCGCGACTATCAGGAATTGATCGGCTCGGCCCACAGCCTGGGCATAAAAGTTTTGTTCGATGCCGTCGTAAATCACACCGGCCCAAATCATCCGTGGGTGAACAATCCCCCATTGCCCGACTGGTTTCATGGCGCTACTGCGCAACACGCCAACTCATCAAGCCCGCTGGACAAGGCTTTCTACGGTGCCACCAGTCAGCAGCCACCGGGCCATGATCCCTTCGAGACGCTGGCGGATCCCCACGCGCCCCCGCACTTTTCACAAAACCTGACGGATGGCTGGTTCTTTGGTGTTCTGCCAGACCTCAACACCGAAAATCCTCTGGTGGCCCAGTATCTTTTGCAGAACAGCATCTGGTGGGCCGAAACTTCCGGACTCGACGGCTATCGCCTTGATGCTTTCCCCTACGTTCCCAGGAAATTCTGGGCCAGTTGGCACACTGGCTTGCGCCGCATTTATCCCCATCTCACTACCATTGGCGAAGTCCTTCATCCCGATCCTGACGTGACCTCGTTCTTCGCCGGAGGACAAAAGCGCTACGACGGAATCGATTCGGGAGCCTCCACACTTTTTGACTACCCGTTGTATTTCACAATCCGCGACGTTTTGTTGCGCGGCGCGCCTGTGGGGAAAATTGCCGATGTATTGCGCCACGATTCGCTTTACCCCCATCCCGATTCACTCATCACCTTTTTTGGCAATCACGACGTGACACGCTTTGCGAGCGAGCCAGGAAGCACGCCCGCGAAACCTGAATTGGCTTTTGCGCTGGCGCTTACGCTCCGTGGCATTCCCCAAGTTTATTACGGTGATGAAATCGGCATGACCGGTGGCGGAGATCCGGAAAACCGGCACGATTTTCCCGGCGGCTGGCCCGGTGATTCGCAGAATGGCTTTGCCGCTGAGGGCCGCTCTGCCGAACAACAGAAGATCTTCGTTCATGTTCAGAGCTTGCTGCGTCTGCGACGCGACCATCCCGTTCTGGCGCGCGGCCGCCTCTGGCATCTGGCGTCGGATGATACTTCCTATGTTTTTGAGCGTGACTCCGACGAAGAGAAAATCGTCGTGGCCTTCAACAATGGCACACGGCCTCGCGAGATGAAAATCTCGTTAGCCGGCACGCCCGCACAGGGGAGTTCCGGAGTCGTCTCGCTCTTCGGCCCCGCATCGGGAAAGATTGTCAGCGGCGATTTACAACTCACCATGCCCGCTCAATCGCTCTCCATCTTTCTGTTGGATTAGCGCCGATGATCACGCGCGCATTCGAACGCGCATTCGAATGGTCCGGGCAGAAATATCGAACCATTCGAATGCCAACAATTCGAATATCTAGATATATGTACAGTAATTAGTTACTGATATAAAACACACTTGAAATATCGGCGTGTCGACATTCCAGAATAATTGCGCTCAATAACTGAGCCGCAGCGACCAGTCCTTCACCGCGTCCGGCACCAGCAATGTCACGGAATGAAGCTGGCCATCGTATTTGAAATCCCGAATAATCTGCTCGCCGATGCGAACCTCTTTTGGCGCGGCTGCCGCGCCGTACACCGTTACTTCCGCGGTGCTCCACCACGGATGATAAGCGCCATTCACAACTTTGCTGTTCACGTTCACCATATTTCCCGAAACCTGGCAGGTATATTCGATTCGCAGAAATTCATTTTTCTGATACGCGTAGGTGTGTCCATCGTCCATGTACAGTGATCCGCGACAATCGTCGCCCGTATATACACGCAACTTGAGCGGGCCCACCGGCGTTTCCGAAGTGCTTTGCACCAGCGGTTGCATCGGCAAAATCGCGCCGGCGCGCACGTACAAAGGCAACTCTTCCAGTCGTGGGTGTAATTGCAGGTGATCGTGATTCGCGGGCTTGCTGCTGGTCCAAAAGTCGTACCAGTCGCCGGGGGGAAGATTCACTTCTTTGGCGTCCAGCATTTCCGTCGTCACCGGAGCCACAAACAAATCCCGGCCAAACAAAAAGTCGTGATCGTTTCCATCGAGGCCCGCCTGCGGGTATTCCAGAAACAGCGGGCGCAGGAACGGCAATCCCATGCGCGTCATTTCCTCGATGCCGGTGTAAATATATGGAAGCAACTGATAGCGAAGCTCGATGTACCGGCGGCGAATCATTTCGTGTTCCGGTCCGTGGACCCAGGGCTCCTGAGCGCCCGTGCCCTTGGCGGTGTGGTCGCGGTAAATCACATTGAACGCGCCGACTTCGATCCAGCGCGTCAAGAGATCGGCGGTAGGCGTTCCCGCAAAACCGCCGATGTCATCGCCCACGATGGAGTATCCGCAGAGTCCCAGGCTCAGTAGCATCGGCGTGCTCATCGAAAGATGGTTCCAGGTGCTGCTATTGTCGCCCGTCCACGTGGCGGCGTACTTTTCCGTGCCGGAATATGCTGCGCGCGTTAAAACAAACGGGCGTTCATCGGGTTGCAGCTTGCGCAAACCATCGAAGGTGGCGCGCACATTTTCCATTCCATAGACGTTGTGAATCGCGCGATGGTCGCGCGTGGTGCCGTCGTCCATGCCATGCAGATTTCCCAATGGCATGGTTTTGTCGGCGCGTTTGAACACCGCAGGCTCATTCATGTCGTTCCGGAATCCCGCAACGCCCATGCCCACAAAACTCTTGAACTGCTCGCCCCACCAGTCCCGTACTTTCGTGCGCGTAAAATCCGGAAACACGCTATCGCCTGGCCACACCGGTGCAACAAAGACGCTGCCGTCGGGATTCTTTACGAAGGTATCTCTCTGCATGCCCGAATCGTACGGTGCGTAATTATGATTCGGATCTTTCTTGACGTGCAGGTCCGTGATTAACACGGTGCGGACGCCTTGCCCGCGAAAGTCAGAAATCATTTTTTCAAAGTTTGGAAAATATTGGCGGTTAATGGTGAAGGGCGCGTTGTCCTGCTGATAGTCAATGTCGAAATAAATGACATCCAGGGGGATTTTCTTCTGGCGGTAGTTCTGCACAATTTCTCGGGCGCGCGCTTCCGGATAGTAACTGTAGCGGCTCTGTTGAAACCCCAGGGTCCACAACGGAGGCAGCGGCGCCCGGCCCACCATGGCGGTGTAATTCTGAATGATCTTTTTTGGCTCTGGCCCAGAGAAATAGTAGTAATTCAGTTCGCCGCCCGCGGCCCCGAAGGAAAAGTAGTCCAGCGACTCCTTGCCGAAGTCAAAGCTGCTGCGATAGGCGTTGTCGAAAAATACTCCGTACGCGGCGCCGTTGCGGAGTCCGATAAAAAACGGAATGTCCTTATACAGCGGGTCGCTCGATTCCTGCCAGCCGAATTCATCGGTATTCCACATGGTGAAGGAGCGGTTGCGACGGTTCATGTGGCCGGCCTTGTCGCCCAAACCGAAATAGTTCTCGTCGAGGGGCATGCGCTTCCACACATGAATGTTGTCGCCGTCCCACGCCATGGGTAGTGAAGGCTGGTCTTCCAGCGTGGTGGTGCCGGACTTATTTGAAAACTTGATGAGCAGCGGGGACTTGCTTACGTCCACGGTGATGTCACCCGCGCTTAGGCGCACGGAATTTGCGGCATCTTCGATGGAAACGGCCGTTGGCTGCGGTTGCTCAACGATGGCCCAGGAAAAATCCTCAGGAAACTTTCCATTTGGCGCAACGCGGACGCGCACAACGCCTTCCTTGAAAGAGGTGATGCGAACTTTAGCGGGGCCGGCGGTCAACTCCACGCCGTCGTTGAGTTTTTCAACACTCTGCACATTGCCAAGATGGTGCCAGCCCTGCGCACGATCCGCGGCACATAGAATTGCGCAGAAAAACAAGCCGGCTAGCAGGCGCCACGTGAACCCTGACATAAAGTTTTCTCCGGGAAACCTACATTGTAGAAAAATATTGAGAGCGTTTGAAAAATCAGCGATCCAGGCTCAGGCGGCCAGCCACTGTTCAAAGAAAGCCGAAGCTTTCGCGCCCTCAATGCGCCGCCGCACGGCATCCATCACCCGGCAACGCACAATTTCGCCGTGGGCATAAAATCCGAGCCAGTAAGGCAGGTGCACGATATCCGGCTGGCGAGTGAACTTAACCGTATCGCGGCGCACCTTAAAAAATCCCTGCTGAAAAATCAGTCGCAGGGCTTTCTCACGCAGAAGTTCATCGGCCGCGGCGGGCGCGAGAGATACATTCATGCGATTCGTGGAATCCACCATCACCAACTGCTCCCGAGATGGCACCTTCGGAAATTCAAACAGGTCCAGCGAGCCATCCACCGCATCCATGGCGAAAAGGCGAGTGTGCGGCGCGCGCGCCATGGTGTAGCTGACTTCATAAAACTGGTAGGGAACGTAAGCGTTGGCAATGCGTTGCAAAACGCCGGCACGCACCCGCCAAGCCACGGAGGAAATGCCGATTTTGGAGAATTCGCGGATGGCTTCCGCTTGGGTGACGTTGGGGCGCAAGGCCACGATGGCTGCGGCGGTCATTTAGTGGCGCACCGGATTATCGGAAATGAATCCACAGCGCAAAGACAGTGACGATCAGGATGATGGTGAACACCAGATTCATCTGGTGCTCTTTGCGCGTTTCGCGCTGCAAGTTGACAGTTCTCACATCCATGCTTTCGAGCTTGTCGCCGACGGTGGCGAACGTCAATCCCGCCAACTTCTTCCGCGCCGGTGCGGGGTACATCATGCTAACGCCGATAAGCACCACGGTGCACACCACGAACATCAGCACCGCGTAGTGGAGAAAATTCATATCCACCAGCCAGCGAACCGACGGCGAGCTGTAATGCCGGGTTTTGTCGAGCACCTCGGCAACAAAGCGCACCGTGCCCAGCACGAAACCGACCAGCAAGGAACTGATGGCGCCTTCACCGTTCAGCCGCGGCCATAAAATTCCAAAAATGAAGCACACCGCGATGGGCGGGCTGATATACGCCTGTACGCTCTGCAGATAAACGTAAAGTTGCGCGCTAAGCAGATGAATAAAGGGCACCCACAGCAAGCCCAGCACGACCATTGCGCCGGTGGCGATGCGGCCAAAATTCACGAGCTGTTTTTCGCTGGCCGACGGCCGGTATTTTTTATAAAAGTCCAGCGTAACCATGGTGGAAGCAGAGTTAAAAACAGAACTCATAGCGCCCATCAATGCCGCGAGCAGCGCGGCGATCAGCAAGCCGACGAGTCCCGTCGGGAGCAGATTAATTACCAGCGACGGGAAGGCAATATCTCCGTTGGTGACTTTGCCGTCCACCACGGTAAAAAGCTGCGGATACAACGCATAGCAAATCAAGCCCGGCAGGACCAGCAGAAACACTGGAAGAATTTTGAGGAACCCGGCGAAAATTGTGCCGGCCTTGGCGTGCCCTTCGTCGCGGGCAGATAAGACGCGCTGCACAATCACCTGGTCGGTACACCAATACCAGATGCCTAAAATCGGCGCGCCAAAAACAATCCCGGTCCAGGGAAAATCCGGATCGCTGGCAGGCTTCATCATGTGAAAGAAGCTGTCGGGCAGTGCGGCGCGCAGTCCCGCGAAGCCGCCGATCTTATCCATGCCAATCAATGTGAGCGCGATGGCGCCGGCCAACAGAATCAGCGTCTGCACCAGGTCGGTGTAGATGACCGCCGCAAGTCCGCCGGCGATGGTGTAGATGCCGGTGGCGATAACCAGGATGATGGCCGCCGTCCACTGATTCCAGCCGACCACGCGCTCGAGCACAATACCCGCAGCATAAAGATGTACAGATATTTTGGTAAAAATGTAGGCGATGACGGAAATGGTGGCGAGATACGTGGCGCAATTGCGATTGAAACGCCGCTCCAGAAATTCCGGCATAGTGAAAACGTTGGAGCGCAGATAAAAAGGAACGAATACCCAGCCCAGCAGCAGGAGCATCATGCAGGCCAGCCATTCAAAATCACCTACGGCCATTCCGGAAGTAGCGCCCGAGCCGGCCAGCCCGATGAAATGCTCAGTGGAAATATTGGAAACGAAAAGCGAGGCGCCGATAGCGAACCACCCGATATTGCGGCCAGCGAGGAAGTAGTCCTCCGAGGTGCGGCCCTTTTTGGCAAAGTACAGGCCGATGCCAAAGATAATGGCGAAGTAAATTCCGATAATTACCAGATCAGCGGTTGCGAGAACTCTATGCGTCACCGTTACGATTGCTGCCGTCAGCATCGCACCTCCAGGGGCGCGTGAGTGTTTACTGCGAAGGGCACTACAAAAAGGTACAGCCGGGCCAGCCAGCGGAGTCTATACCACGGGCCGCCGTCGCTCAATGACCGATTCTCAATAATGCGGTGAGCCAGCACGGCCTCTGATGTCGTATGATTTACCGCCGTGGTGCCACGGTCTGCAGGGACGAGGAAGTGGAGGATACTGTGATTAAATTTCTCTTTTGCGCATTGTTGCTGGGAGCGAGTGTGATGGCCGCTGATAAAAACGTTTACGACTTTACGCTGAACTTCATCGAAGGCCAGCCCGCACCGTTGGCGGCTTACAAGGGCAAAGTGGTGATGGTGGTTAATGTGGCCAGTCGCTGCGGATTCACGCCGCAATATACCGCGCTGGAAGCCATCTATGAGAAGTACAAAGATCGCGGCTTCGTGATTATCGGCGTGCCCGCAAATAATTTTGGCGCTCAGGAACCAGGGTCGAATCAGGAAATCAAGACGTTCTGCACTTCCAAATATCACGTGACCTTTCCGATGATGTCTAAAGTATCGGTGAAGGGCGACGACCAAGCTCCGCTCTACCAATACTTGACGGACAAATCTTCCAATCCGAATACCGGTGGAGAAATTCAGTGGAATTTCACCAAATTTTTGGTCGGCCCGGATGGCCACGTAATTACGCGCTTTGAGCCGGATGTCACTCCGGATGCGCAACCGGTCACGGCAGCCATCGAAAAAGCGCTGTCGGCAAACGGGCACTGAAGCAGCCTTGCAGAAGTGTGGCGTTTAAACTGGGCCTCCGCCACGTAACCAAAAATCCCGGCGAACTAGTGTTCAGGAGTTGGCGTCGCACGCTATCGAAAGTCCTTGTGCATCTCCTTGTGCATTACGGATGACATGCTGAAGAGGCGTTGATGAACATACGGCGGAGTTCTATTTTTCTTGGTAGCGTGCTCTTCATGGGTGGTTGCGGCGTAAGTAAGCCCGGCGCCATGGAAAGCAAGGTGGCCACGGAAGTGAAACATAAAATGACGGTGGGCGGAAAAGACATCCCGAACCCGATGGCGGCCACGGCGGAGAATATTGCCGACGGGCAAGAACATTTTGGACATCACTGCGGAATTTGCCACGGACTGGACGGCGAAGCCAGCGGCGTTCCCTTCGCGGACAAAATGTCTCCGCCAATTCCGCCGTTGAGCTCGAGCGATGTGCAGGAGTACAAAGACGGGCAGTTGAAATGGATCATCGAAAATGGCATCAATCCCTCGGGGATGCCCGCGTGGAAGGGTATTTTGAGCGATGACGAAATGTGGAAGATCGTAAATTTCATGCGGCACCTTCCGGCTAAAGGGAGTTTGGGAATTCCGGCGGTTTACAAAGAAGAAAAAGAAGAGCACCAGCACACGCACCACAACCACAATTCCAAATAGGGCTGCCAATCATGATGGCGATGCCACATAGCACCTTTGTTTAACAAGGCCCACAGCTTGCGCCCGCGGCCTGCGCTGCTCAATTCCGCTAGCGGTCAAACTATTTTTGAAGCTCCCCGGTGCGCATCCGTTCCGCACGGTGTGCCCTCCTTACCAACTAAGCTGTATTGCCGATAATTCATCAATCCTCTTATGCTGGATAGAGTTGCGCGCAACACGTTTCCACGAGAAACGGAATCGGGAGTTTGAGTGACGAATTTTTCCGCCTGGGGTATCAACGAAAGTTATCGCGACGACTACGGGCAATGGCGCAGCGTTTCGGAACATACGAAAAACACATTTCTTGCCGCGATGGAAGCTACTGCGGGCGAGCCGCCGGACCCGGCGTTGATGATTGTGCGGCAGGGCTCCGAACACCGGATCGCGGCAGGCTCCGAAGTAAAACTGGAAGACGGCACGCGCATGGCGGTGGGCGAGCGGCTCCCGCCGGAAATGCCGCTCGGATACCACTGGATTGTAAATAGCGATGGGCGCAAGACGCGACTGGTCGTCGCGCCGGCGAAATGTTTTCTTCCCGCGGACCTGCACACCTGGGGCTGGGGACTACAGCTTTATGCACTACGCTCGCGGGATAGCTGGGGCATCGGCGATCTGGAAGATTTGCGCCGCATGTCGAAATGGTCCGCAGATTTAGGCGCCGGCGTGGTGATGGTCAATCCGCTGTGCGCCACTGCGCCGTTGTTACCGCAACAGGCGAGTCCTTATTATCCGAGCAGCCGGCTGCATTTGAATCCGCTGTATCTGCGCATCGAAAATATCGCTGGAGCGAAGGGGGCGATTCCGAATCTGGAGAATTTTTCAGCAAGGGGACGCGCGCTGAATGATTTGCCGTTGATCGAGCGCGACGCGATATTTCGATTGAAGATGAGCGCGCTGGAGACGATGTGGGAAGAGGTGCGTGGAATCGTCTCGCTAGAGGAGTTTCAAAAAAACCGGGGCCCAAGCCTGCACTTGTTTGCCGTTTTTTGCGTATTGGCCGAGCAGCATGGAGCGAACTGGCGCGCGTGGCCGGCGGAGTTTCAGCGCCCGAACAATCCGGCGATAGCCAAACTGGCGGATAAATTTGCGGACCGCGTTCGATTTCATAAATGGCTGCAGTCGCTGCTCGACGAACAACTGCAAGCGGCATCCGCGGCGGGTAACATCATGCAGGATTTGCCGGTGGGTGTGGCACCCGACGGGGCGGATGCCTGGATGTGGCAGGACATTTTCGCGAAGGACGTGAGCGTGGGCGCGCCGCCGGATTTGTTCAACGCCAACGGGCAAGACTGGGGACTGCCGCCGTTTGTGCCGCACAAATTGCGCGCCGCCGGCTACGAACCGTTTGTGCAAACCATTCGAGCGGCGCTGCGCTACGCGCGCGGGCTGCGCATAGACCACGTGATGGGATTGTTCCGGTTGTTCTGGATTCCCGTCGGAGAACCCAGCGCGCATGGCGCGTACATCCGCTATAACGCGGACGAAATGCTGGCCATCCTGGCGCTGGAAAGCGCGCGAGCAAGAACATTTATTGTGGGTGAGGACCTGGGCACGGTGGATGACGGCGTACGCGAAAAACTGGCGGAGCATGCGGTGCTTTCTTACCGCTTGCTGTGGTTCGAAGAAAATCCGCCGGAACAATATCCAAAACTGGCGGTGGCCGCGGTGTCCACGCACGATTTGCCAACCATCGCGGGCATCTGGTCGGGGGCGGACTTTGCGGAGCAGACCGAACTGGGATTGAAGCCCAAGGAAGAAAACTCCAAAAAGATATTTGGATATCTGAGGCGAGCAACAAATCTGCACGAAGGCGCCGACATCGCAGAGGTGATCGTGAAGACGCATGAGACGCTGGCACGCTCACCCGCGGTGATTACCCTGGCTTCTGTGGAAGACGGATTGGCTGCGGAGAAGCGGCCGAATCTGCCGGGTGCCAGAAACGACCAGCGCGCGAACTGGTGCATACCACTGCCGAAAACGCTGGAAGAAATCCAAACAGATCCTACCGTTTTGCGAATTGCGGCGTGTCTGAAGAGATAGGAATCGGACGCTTCCAAAACTTTCGGATGGCATTTTGGACGCGCTGCTTGCAGTAGAATGTTCCCTCCATCGCAGCTCTCAAGGAGAAATCTCATGTCCTGCTTTACGAATCGTGCGGCGCGGCTAGTCCTAGCCATGTGCGGTTGCATGTTGTTTTCGGTCCGCACGCAGGCGGCGGACGAGGTGCTGGCGCCCACGCCACCGATGGGCTGGAATAGTTGGAACAGGTTCGGCTGCAACGTCAGTGAAAAACTTCTGAGAAACATGACCGACGCGATGGTTGACAGCGGCATGAAAGCCGCTGGTTATCAATACGTGGTCATTGATGATTGCTGGCAGGTGAGCCGCGACGAAAACGGAAATATCCAGGCGGACGCGCAGCGATTCCCTGCCGGTATCAAGGCGCTGGCCGATTACGTGCACAGCAAGGGATTGAAATTCGGGCTGTATTCGGATGCGGGCACAAAAACCTGCGCGGGCCGCCCCGGGAGCCGTGGATACGAATTTCAAGATGCCCGGCAATACGCGGCATGGGGAGTGGACTATCTCAAGTTCGACTGGTGCAGCACGGACACGGAGAACGCCGAGGCCGCTTATACAACGATGCACAATGCGCTCAAAGCATCGGGCCGGCCGATCGTTTTCAGTCTCTGTGAGTGGGGAAAAAGCAAGCCGTGGCTGTGGGCCAAGAATGTCGGGAATTTGTGGCGTACCACCGGCGATATTTCGGATTGCTGGGATTGCAAAACAGAATGGAGCACCGGTTGGGTGACCATCCTGGATCAGCAGGCGGAACTGGGATCTTTCGCGGCGCCGGGGCATTGGAACGATCCGGACATGTTGGAGGTCGGAAATGGCGGTATGAGCACTACCGAATACCGCTCGCACTTCAGTCTCTGGAATCTGTTGGCGGCGCCCTTGATGGCGGGGAACGATCTGAAAAATATGACGCCGGAGATTAATGAAATCCTCACCAATAAGGAAGTGCTGGCGGTGGACCAGGATGTCCTGGGCATGCAGGGCCGACGCGTGAGTAAAAATGGCGACGCGGAAGTGTGGGTGAGGCAGTTGCACGATGGAAGCCGCGCGGTGGTGCTGTTCAATCGCGGCGCGACGGAGCGGGAAATTTCGACGAGCTGGACTGAACTAGGTTATCCAGCGCACTTGCCGGCTGCGGTGCGAGATTTATGGAGCAAAAAAGATCTGGGTAAATTTACGGATAAATTCAGCGCGAAAGTTATTTCGCACGGCGTGGTGATGGTGCGGGTTACGCCCTAAGGCTATTGTCGAAGCTGCTTTTCCATCTGGCGCATCAGAGCGGTGTTTTTTTCGATGGCGGTGGCAAGAATCTGAGCCTGGCGTTGTGCTTCTTCCCAATTTTGCGCTTCGACGGCTTCGGTCAGTCCGGGCAGCTCGAGGTGGGCGTAGGTATAACGCGCGCAATAGAGCAAATGTTTGAACCACGGGCGGCCCGGAATGCCATCGGGATTCAGCCAATTGCTTTCCACCTGCAATATTTCCTGGTTGTAGACTTCTCCGGCCTTAGCATCTGCAATTTTCCCGGAAGCCACGCCACTGTCCAAGAGTTTTTTGGCGGACTCACCGGCGGCCTGAAAATCTCTGGCGCGCTTCTGCAGGTCATCGAGCTTGATTCTGTTCGCGTCATAGCGAGGATTCTTTTTCAGATCCTCGATGAAAATACCCAGCGTGCGCCCGTAAAATCCAAAATCGAACGGCAGCACATCTGCCTGAGCTAATCGTAATGCGGTGACGCCCCAAAGCGCCGACGCGGTGGCGTGATATTTGTAGCCGGGATCACCGAAGTGATTCATCCAGTAATAATTGTCATATAAGGAGTGGTAGACGCCGTAGGGGCCATCGAAACCGAGAGTAATTACCGGACGGCCGAGAAAATTGAGGAAGACGGTGTGGTCGGAGCCGCTGCCAATGCGGGTGTTGACGACATTGTCGTCTTTGACCGGGAGCGCGTCTTTTTCCTCTTTGCGCGCGGCGCTGACGGATTTGAACCACGCGTCATGCAAGCTCACGCCACTGGGATCAGGAATGGAATGGGTGATTTCCACCAGCATGGGCGCGAGCGAGCCAACCGCGCCGCCTTCAAAGTTTGGTCCGGACGCAGACGAGTCCACATTGATATAGGCGACCAGCTTTTTTCGCAAGTCGTCGCCAAACTGCTCGCCCCACTCGGTTGAACCGGTGAGGCCGATCTCTTCGCCATCCCAACTGCAAAAGACCAGCGTGCGCCGGGGGCGGAAGCCTTCCTTGAGCATGTTTCCGAATGCGCGCGTGAGCTCCATCATGGAAGCGGTGCCGCTACTGGGATCTACGCCGCCATATTCCCAGGCGTCGTGATGATTTCCGAGCAGCACCCACTCGTCGAGAAATTCGGCGCCGCGAATGCGAGCCTCGACGACGTAATACGGCTGCGTGGAATTATCCATCTGCACTTTTAAATGCGCTTGCACGGCGCCGGTGAGCCGGTACTTGAACGGCAGACCGCCCTGCCAATCTTTTGGCGCCACGGGCCCGTCCATATTTTCGAGCAGCGGCTTGGCGTCATGCCAGGAGAGCGGCAGGGCCACGAGATGCGGCAGCGAGCGAGCTTCGCTTTCGGGAATGCGTTTCGCGCCGGGAATGGAAGCCCAGCCGGGCGTGAGCGGGTCGCCAGGAACGATGAAATCGTAGGTGATGGCTCCGCGCTGGATGTGCGTTTCGGGGCCCCAAGGGCCATCGGGAAACACTTTGCCTTTCACGTAACCGTCTTCCGCGGGATCGGAATAAATAAGCATGGCCGCGACGCCATTCTTTTCAGCAGTCAGGGCTTTGAATCCACGATAGCTGTACGGATTGGAATAACGCACCAGAACGATTTTGCCTTTTACATTAATGCCATTCTTGCGCAGCAGGTCATAGTCTTCGGGATTTCCACTGTGCGCGTAAACGACCGGAGCAGTGACTTCTCCGCTAGAGGAATAGCCGATCCAGGCGTTGGCGACATCGGGATTTTTGGTGTCGGGGTCCACGTCGTATGCCGCTTCGCGAAGGACCGCCTGATAGTGGCTGGGTGCGACCATTTCCAGGCTGGTGGAGACGGGCCTGGTGCCGAGCACGTCGTATTCGCGGATAGCCACGTCTTCCAGGCCTTGCTTCCTCCACTGCTCGGCGATGTATTCGGCGACTTCGCGATTGTGGATGGAACCGGCAGGATGCGGGAAGGAAGTGAAGTACCGATGCTGTTTGCGGATCTCTTCGGCGGAGATGCTTTTCTTCAGCTGGTCTTCGAGAAGGGCCTGCTGCGCAGCGTGCAAGGGCGAGAAGCCAGAGATTTTCGCGGCCGGAGGAGCGGCAAGCATTTGCGGACCGGCGAAATAGCAGAGGAGTAGAAGCAGCGAACTCATGAAAGTGAGCGCGGCGACTCGACGCGCTTCGATGAATGTGAGGTTTTTCACAGGATAGGATTCTCCACAAAGTGCTCGCAGGCAGATGGACTGTAACGCTTGTAATTCGCGGTGTAAAGACTGCATCATTTGTTTCAGTTTTCCGGGGGTCTCATGCGCTCTGTTTCTATCGTGACGATTCTAGTACTCGCGCTTTTGTCAGCGGGTGCAGCTGCTGGTGGCCAGGCAAAACCCGCCGAGGCGAACAACGTCGCGCGGCTGAAAACTCAAATACAGGGCATCCGCGAGGCGTTTCCTGGAAACATGGCGGTATTCATGAAGAATTTGAAGACGGGCGAAGAAATTGCGATGGACGCGGATGCGACGTATGAAACGTTCAGCGTGATCAAGGTTCCCATCATGGCGGAAGTTTTTCACCAGGTGGAAAGCGGAAAACTATCGCTCGATCAACGTGTGGAGATAAAACCCGGCGATCAGCGGCTGCCGTCGGGAGTGCTTTACACCATGCAGCCTGGGTTGGCTCCCACGATCCGTGATCTGCTGACGTTGATGATTATCATCAGCGACAACGAAGCGACCGATCTGCTGGCCGACAGGGTAACGCGCGCGAGCATAACCCAATACATGCATGAACTGGGCTTCGCAAACACCACCATTGAATTTTCAGATCTGGATTGGGATAGAAAATGGCTCAGCTCGATGGATGCGAGCTACGCCGATGCGCCCGGCAACAAAACCCTGCAATTCCCTTTTGACAAATATTCGAGCAGCCAGGTGCAGCACGCTTTTGGGGAAACCATTTATAACGCCGGAATTTATTTCGGACATAGCACCGCGCGGGAGCTCGGACGGCTTTTCGAAATGATTGCGCAGAAAAAACTGGTGTCCGCTTCCGCAAGCGAATGGATGCTAGCGACACTTGAGAAGCAGCAGGTGGACAATCGCTTTCCGAAATACTTGCGCGATGTGACTATCGCGCACAAAACCGGCGATGGCCAGCCGTTTATCGCCAATGATGCGGGAATCATTTTTATCAAAGACCAACCAATTGTTATGGTGGTTCTGACCGGTCACCACCGCGGAGATACCGAGTCATTGCACGACACGGTGGCGCGCGTGGCGGCACTGGTGGGGCAGCATTTTGGTGCACGTTTGTCGTCGGACTACAAACCACGATGAGGGCTTTTAACCGTTGATTTACAAGGGATTCGGGGCACTGCCGCTAAAAAACTATGCTGGCCTTCGACACACGAGAGAGCTAAGCTTTGGGCAACAATCGCTCAGGCTTGCAGGAGGATTCCCTTGTCATACTCACGCCGCAAACTAGTTATTTCGATTTTTGGCGCTACGGTCGGCTTGATGGCCGGCGCCCCGCTTTATCCCGCCCAGCAGCGCTCCCCTCAGCCGATGCCATCTCCTAATGCGCCCAACCCGAATTTTCCGCCGGGGCTGGACGGCCCGGATCAAAAGCAGCCGGACAAAAAGCAGATGGACCGCCAGAATCAGGCGGAAGTCAAAGCCGGAGTGGAAAAGTTATACCAGTTGATCACCGAGCTACGAGAGCAGGTGCAAAAATCCGATTCCACGTCCATGCTGTCACTTTCCGTGG
>JBBRPU010000024.1:0-21098 GCA_038227545.1 Candidatus Acidiferrales bacterium | reverse complement strand
GTCGAAGCCTTTTATCAGGCCTACAAGAACGTCCAGCTCGGCTTCACGGGACTATTCGGCCGGCCGCTGGTCACCGCAACGAGTCCCACCAAAGAAAATATCTTGAAACGCCTGCAATTCGATGTGCTGTACAGGTTCTAGGGAGGCGACACCGCCATGAATTACACGTTGAGCACTCTCGTATTTGCCCTCGCCACTGTTATGTCCCTGGTTACTTTCCCGGCGGCTGCCCGAACCGAAGGAATCACCGTGGCGGCCGCGGCCGATTTGAAATTTGCCATGACCGAGCTGGCCACCCAATACGAAAAACAAACCGGCGACACGCTAAACGTCACCTACGGTTCCAGCGGAAATTTCTTTTCACAAATACAGAATGGCGCTCCCTTCGATTTGTTTTTCTCTGCGGACATTGATTACGCGCGAAAACTGGAATCCGCCGCCCTCGCTGAACCGGGAAGCCTTTATCTCTATGCCATCGGGCGCATCTGCCTCTGGACGCCGCCGGATTCACACCTGGATGTAAACGCGCTCGGCTGGAAAGCCCTGCTCGATGCCCACGTTCAGAAAATCGCCATCGCCAATCCCGATCACGCTCCCTACGGACGCGCCGCCGTCGCTGCCATGAAAAACGCCGGCATCTACGATCAGGTGAAATCTAAACTGGTATTCGGTGACAATATTTCTCAGGCCGCGCAATTTGCGCAGTCGGGCAACGCGCAGCTCGGCATCGTCGCGCTTTCTCTGGCGATTTCGCCCGGCATGCGCGACGGCCAACGCTGGGATATTCCCGAAGAACTGCATCCGCCCATCGAACAAGCGGCGGTCTTGCTGAAGAACGCCAAGAATCGCCAAGCGCCCCGCGCGTTCCTGGATTTTGTGAAAACCCCCGCCGCCCGCGCCACCCTCGCGAAGTATGGATTTACATTTCCGGCCGCTAAAGCCGTAGGGTCCAAGTAAAGAATATCGTTGCAGCGTCAGGGTCGCGAATCTGCCGACTAAACTCTCGCCATCAAACCCGGAGCAACATCACCTCAGTGGACTTCACCAAAGCGGCCACCGTCTCCCCTTTTTTGAGGCGCATCTCCCGCACGGCATCCGCGGTGATAATCGAAGTGATGTGCTGTCCGCCGATTGACAGACTGACCTGTGCCATCAACCCACTCACTTTGATATCCGTCACCCGCCCGATCAACTGATTGCGTCCGCTGATTTTCCTGAAACCGGTGCGCCGCGCGGACACATCGCCTTTCGCTTGCGACGAGCGATGCAGAAATTTATCCAACTGGCTTTCCGGCACCCGATGATGCCCGCCGGCCGTCTTGATGGTGCGAATTTTCTTCTTGTAGATCCATAGCTTCAGCGTGGGATAACTAACGCCCAACACCTGCGCCGCTTCACGCGCGGAAAACAATTTTTCAGAGGCCATAATCTTTCTTAAGATTAATCTCGCCACCGGAAAATTCAATCGAAATCGCTGAATCCGCACCCGCATGCAAAAATTCTCGCTCCTCCTCGAACCGAGTGCGGGCGCCTCATCTAAGAGTGGAACGTTTACGACCTGAAAGGCTGTGAGAGCTTGCGAGGCCGCGATGCTCTTGTGTCGGAAGTTATTCGGGAAACGGCAACTCCACAGCCAATAAACAAGCTACCGTACGGGCAAAATGTGGAAAAGCATCAGGAGCAATGATTTCGGTTATCGTGCCCGCGTCACGTCGGTTGTCGCGGCGGCCGCGCAAAAGCCATCGTGCGCTTAATCCGTGCGCAATGCCTGCATCACATCAATTTTCGCCGCCCGCACGGCTGGCAACGCCGAAGCCACAATCGCGGCAATCAGCAGCACGATCGCCGATATCACCACCGGCAACGCGCTGGGCGCTTGCAGGTCGTGGAAATATCTGCTCGCCACTCGCGTGATTCCGTAGCCAAATACGGCGCCCGCCACGATTCCCAGTCCGGCCATGAGCACGCCTTGCCGAATCACCCCAGTCAGCAAACTCCGCGGCTGTGAGCCAATCGCGAGTCGAATCCCGAACTCGCGTGTTCGCGCGCTCACCGAAAACGCCAGCACGCCCGCCACCCCCACCACCGCAATAGCCAGTGCCACCAGCGCAAATCCGCCAAACACGATGGAGTTCAGCCGGTCCGACGACAGCACCTCCGCGCGCACATCCGTCAGGGTCATGACATGCTCCACAGGCTGGTCCGTGGACATGTCGTGAATCAAGCGCGTAATGGGCGCCACCAGCCCGTACGGATTCCCGCTGGTGTGCACAAACATGCGTCCGCCAAACAACAGTTGTTCGAACGGATGGTAGACCGTTAGCATCGGCCCAGGTATCACGTGCTCGTCATCCAAATCGGCAGTGACGCCCACGATGCGCCGCGGCGCGTCGCTGAAGCCCGGAATAAATTTGATCACCGGGTCCGTCCACTGCAGGTGCCGGTTGACAGCCTCCTCATTGGGAAACATCCGCTGCGCCAGGGTCTGGCTGATGATCACCACTTGTTCGCCGGACTTTCGGTCCGAGTCGTTGAAATCCCGGCCAGCAACAATCGGTACCCCCAGGGAGGCGAAAAATCCCGGTGAGATGGCACGAAACTGCGCGCGCGGATCTTCTTCTTCAGGTCCGTGCTTCCGCCCCTCGGTGGTGAACTGCAGTCCTGGTCCGAAACTTCCCGCTTCGCGCCACGGCATCACCGTGCCCACGGCTACTTTATCCACCCCGGGTAGCTCCGAGACTCGCCGGATGGCTTCACGATAGAACGCGCCAATCTGTTCCTGTGTCTTGCCGTAAGACATGATCGGCATATCCATTGCCAGCACATGGTCGGTGTCCAGCCCGCTCTGCGCCATTTGTAGTGTGATAAGCGTCTTGAGCAGCACGCTCGCGCCGGCCAGTAGCAGGAATGAGGCGGCAATCTGTGTAATGGCAAATATCCGCAGGCGGCGGTTGGTGCTGCCGCTCATGCCCACTCTGGTGTTCGACATTCCGATTCCGTTGGAACTATCGGCCGAAGGCAGGCGCGGCACAAACGCCAGCAGCACCGCGGCAATCAGCGCCAGTCCCGCACCCACCCACAGCATCGTGGAATCAACCGTTAGGTCCAGCGCCCGCACCGAATACCGCGAAGCGTAGCTCGCCAGCACACTCACCATCGGCCGCGCGATAAGCACTCCCAGCAGTGCCCCGGCGCCACAAAGCAGCAAACTTTCCGCCAGCAGCGTACGGCGCAACGCGGCACTGGAAGCCCCCAGCGCGGAGCGCACTGCCAATTCCCCTTCGCGTCGAACGCTGCGCGCCAGAATCAGGTTCGCGACATTCGAACACGCAATGATGAACACCAGCGCCGAAGCCGCCAGCAACACCAGCAAAATGGTGCGCGCGCCTGAAGTAATCTGGTCGCGCAACAATCGCGTTTCAATTCCAAATTTTGCATTCGGCGAATACGCCTCGGGATGGTCCTTCACCATCGTGGCATGCGCCGCGGTAAGTTCCGCGCGCGCCTGCTCCAGCGTAGCGCCTGGCGCCAGCCGCCCGAAAAGCTCCGTCATGCGATGCACGCGCCCGGTAACCATGGTGGCCGACAGGTGATGCGGGCTGGTCACCACGTTAGCCATGATTTCCGTCTCGCCCGGATACGGCACCGACGGCTCCAGCACGCCCACAATCGTGCCCGTGCGCGCCCCCATGCTTTCCAGGCGCACGCTCTTCCCAATGACCGACGGATCCTTCTTCAGCACCGTGCTCCAGAAGCGGTAGGTCAGCACCACCGCGCCCTCCGCATTCGGACCGTCATCGCGGGCATCCAGCAGCCGCCCCAGCACTGGGTGCAGACCCATCACCTCGAAATAGTTGCCGCCAACCACGCCGCCGCGCACCACCCGCGGCTCGCCAAGCCCCACCATGGTGAAGCCCATGGTTGAGAAGTCGCCGAACTCCGCGACGCTCTTGACGCTCGCGCGCAAGTCCTGCAGCTCCGGCACGGAAAACGCCGCGTTCTCCTCGCCCATCCCCAGCGCGTTCTGCCGAATGTAAATCAAGCGATTCTCGTCGCGGTTCACCAGCGGGCGCAGCAGCACTCCGCGCACCAGCGTGAATATAGCCGCATTCGCGCCGATGCCCAGTGCCAGCGTAAGCACCACCGTGATCGCCAGCCCCTTGGTGCGGTCCAGGGAGCGCAGGGCGACTTTCAAATCGTTCAGGAAGGACATGTGTTTCCTCCGAAGAATGGGCAGATCGTTGCCTACACCACAGCAACGCACGGGCCACTGCTAAGCCGCACATTGTAATCACTTAGGCCGCAAAATGTTCGACGCCCATGTTCGCTTCCAGTGCGCGACTGTCGCGAAATCGGACACTGCGCATTCAGTTCCCGCGCTTGCGGGCTGGAACCGACGTAGTAACCGCGTTGAACAAAGAGCAGTACTTCACTTTGGCCGTGTTCACATCTATCGCCGACGGCAGCATCACCGTAATATTGTCCTGCTGCAAGACGGAGCCTGACGCCTTAGGATGATGGTCGGCCGTGCCCATCAACACGTGACCCATTTCGTGTGCCGCGATTCTCTGGGCCATAAGCGCGGTGGTCAGGTGGACGTTCGCCAATGTGCCCATCACTTTCAACACGGCCGGGCTGGGATGCACAATCTGCAATTGCACTCCGGTCGTGACCCCGTCCACCGACTGGATGGTGGAGAGGCCCAGAAGCAGCAACTCCCGCCGCCCACCCGGAAGACCGTCCACCATTTTCACCTCCACCTGCGCGCGCATCCGGTTATCCGTGAAACTGACGCCGAGTGCCCCGCCCGTTGCGTCCGACCACGACTTCAGGCCCTTCTTCAACCCTTCCAGTTCACTCTTATCGCGAACCGTCGAAGTGTCAATCCACACCCTGATCGGAAATTTCGGCCAGCTCCCGCCTTCGAACGCGCCTATCTCCTCCGCATAATTCGGGGTAAACATGTGGGAATTGCAAGCGCCAGGTTCCTGCTCTGCTGCCGATGAAGTATTTTGGGGTGTGAACGATGGCTGATGGGAATGTGGCATCCCACTTAATGCTGGAAACGAAGCGATGATCAGGATCAGGCAGTAAGCTCGATGCATCTGACATCACCCGCCTCGACTTTCCTCGTTTCATGATACCCAAGAACGTGCAAAATAGCGGGCATGCCCGGCCACACAATTCTCTAGGTACCGGCTAGTTCTTTAACATCCGGCCAAGCTGGGCACAGCGAAGCTGGCCAACGCTTGCGCCTCGTCCTCAAAATTTGGAATCGTATCAAGTACGTGGAAAACGTGTAGAACCATCTTCACGTGATTCCGAGGCCGCAGCAATTTCAGATTGCCGCCATTGCGCTTCAGCGCCACATAAGCTCGAACCAGCACACCCACGCAGGAGCTGTCCACTTGCGTCAAATTCTCCACGTTCAAGAGCAAATTGCTCTCGCCACCCTTGGACAGTCTTAGCAGCTCTCCGTTCAATAATTCACTGCCGCTGTTGTCGAAAGTGGACTTGCCGCGCAGGTCCAGAATCGTGATCCCATGCGATTTTCTAACTAGGATTTTCAGCCTCGTCCTGCCATTTATTACTCCGAACATTTTGCGCGGCCCTCCCGACCGCCCTCAAAATCGATTGGATGGTGGCATTCCCCGGCCCATCCAACTTTTTCCTCACGCGAACACTACGGCCGCGCTTCGTACACCAGATTGAATGGCGTTTCCGCCGCGCGACGAAAGCGGCTGAATCCCGCTTGAGTTACCACCTCACGTATGCGCTTTTCCCCCGATTGCGCGCCCAAACACAAGCCCACCTCCTGCGAACGCGAGGACGGCGTGCACAGCAGCGTCGAAAATGAGTAGTACACTCGGCCCACCGGATTCAAATTGTCTTTAAGCTCGTCGTTGGCGAACGGTTCCACGATCATCCACGTTCCGTCTTTCCCGAGCGACTTGAGAACCTGTGCCGCTGCCCCCACGGGATCGCCCATGTCGTGCAGGCAATCAAACACTGCCACAAGATCGTAGTCCTTTCCTGGGAATGCCTTGGCGGAGGCCACCTCAAAACTCACGCGATCAGCTAGGCCCTTGCGCTTGGCCGTTTCCCGCGCGCCCTCAATGGATTTATCGTGATAGTCGAAACCGAAAAATTTGGACTTCGGGAACGCCTCCGCCATCAGCAATGTAGAAGCGCCTTTTCCGCAGCCCACATCGGCAACCCGCGCGCCCGCCTCCAGTTTGGCTTTCACTCCTTGCAAAGAAGGAATCCACGAGCCCACGAGGTTTGCCGCGTAGCTCGGCCGGAAAAATTTCTCGCAGCCATGAAACACGTCCTCTGCGTGCTCGTGCCAGCCCATTCCCGCGCCAGTGCGGAAAGACTCCGTAATTCTCGGCACCGCGGCGAGCGAGCCCAAAGCCAGTTGGAACGCGCCTGGCAGATAAGCGGGACTGTCTTCATTCGCCAGCGTGAACGCCTGCTCTTCCGTCAGGCTGAACTTGTGGGTTTTCTCGTCATAGGTCACATATCCTCCCGCCGCTTGTGAGGCCAGCCATTCGCGCACATATCGTTCATCCGTCTTAGTTTTGGCCGCGAGCTCACTCGAATTCAGCGGGCCTTCTGCCAACCCCTTGTACAATCCGAGTTTTTCTCCGATCACCACCATGCCGCTATGCGCCGCAGCGCCCAGGTCTCCCACGAACCGCCCCACAAACGCATTCAGCTTGTCCATGTCTAACGCCATCGTCATTCTCCTTTCGATCTCTCACCCGGATTTGCGTTTCTCACGGCTCAAAAACTCGTACCGCCCTATGTTGCCGCTCTACTCCCCCGTTGCGCTGCCTATAATTTTTCCGACTTCGGTGATTTTGCTGACGGGAATCCCGCTGAGCTCTGCATGCCGCCGGATGATAGCCTCATCCTTGGCCAGGTAGATACAGAATGTTTTGTCGGCGGTAATGAAGGATTCCTGCCACTCAATGTCCGGCCCCAACTGCTGGAGCACCTGATTCGACTTCGCCGCCGTCGCGCGCAATTGCTCCTCCCCCAATTGCCCCACATTTGGAATTTCTCGTTCGATCACGAATTTTTTCATGAGCTTCTCCTGTACAGCGAGGGCTAACCACGTGCAATCGACTCCTCGACAATAGGCGCTGAAAGCCCTTGAAACAAGATGGCAGATATGACATCGTACCGAGGTGATTCAGCCATCGTGATCTGAATTCCACCCTGCGAGGCGCGCATGCTCGACGTAACCGTTCTATTCCTGGACGAAACTTTTTCCTCCACCGCCATCGGCCCCATGGAAGTGTTCCGCCATGCCGGCGAGTTGTGGAATGTCCTCACCGGCAAAAAACCTGATCCGCCCTTTCGCGTAACTACTGCCTCCGTCGGCGGGCGTCCCGTCAATTGCGATGGCGGCCTCCGCATCCAGACCCAGGCGGCCCTCACCGATATTCGTAAATCGGATCTCATCTTTATTCCCTCCACCGGGCCCAGCATCGACGATGTCGTGGAGCGCAACGCCCCAGTCATCCCCTGGCTCAAGCGCTGGCACAAGCGTGGCACGGAGATCGCCAGCGTGTGCTCCGGCGTGGGCCTGGTGGCCGCCGCGGGTTTACTCGATGGCAAGCGCGCCACCACTCACTGGGGGCTCGCCGAACAATTTCGCGTGAAGTATCCCCGCGTGAAGTGGATGCCGGAAATGATGGTGACTGAGGACAGTGGCTTCTATTGTGGCGGCGGCGTGAACGCTTCACTCGATCTGGGACTTTACATCGTGGAAAGATATTGCGGCCACGAAATCGCCATGCAGACCGCCAAAGCCTTGCTGATCGAAACCCCACGCGCGTGGCAGGCCGGGTTCGCCATCGTGCCGCTGAAAATCGAACATTCCGACGAAACGATCTCCACGGCGCAAGAGTGGCTCCACAAAAATTTCCACTATAACTTCCCGCTGGAGGCCCCGGCACACCACGTGGGCATGAGCATGCGCAATTTCGTCCGCCGCTTCAAGGAGGCGACTGGTGACAGCCCGCTGATTTATTTACAGAAGCTGCGCGTCTCCGCCGCCAAGCGTTTGCTCGAAAGCGATCATCGCACCATGCAGGAAATCGGCGACGCCGTCGGCTACCAGGACCTGGCTTTCTTCCGCCAATTGTTTCAGCGCCACACCGGCGTCTCCCCCAGCGCCTATCGCCGCAGATTCGGCATAACTGACCGCGCCGCCTGAAGTAGCGCATAGTATTTAGTTTGCGTTCGCGGCGGGCGATCTCATCAACTCTGCCGCCGCGCGAGCCAAGAAATTCTCAGGGGGCATCCGGGTGAAATATTTCAAAGTCACATTCAAAGATGGGAAGTCCGTGACCATCGAGAAACCCGACGCTATGACCGAAGACGCGCTCAAAGAGATGTGGAAGGACGGAAAAAATCTGGAGCTGAATGAAACCGTCTACCGGACAGAAGAAATTGCAGGCGTAACGGAAGTGAAGCCGCGCACCCCTCGCGCCGCAACCTGAAGAGACCTGGCGAGATCTAAACCGATCGCGCTTTTTTCCACTCCAACGCCGGTAATGTCATGCTGCAAGCCTGCTTCAGGTAAGCTTCCGCCCGAGCCATGGCGATTTCTTTTCCCTGCTCCAGGCTTTCCACTGTTTCTGACGGCGAAATCCAATTTTTGGCGATGACGTTGTATACCGAAGTCTGCACACCCTGCGCGTTGTGCTCCGCGAACAGCTGAATATGTTCGCCGCCAACCTTCACTTCCGCCCATAGGCCTTCATCGAGCATGAGTGACTTTGTCATGCACCGCGGGACAAACGCCAATGCTTAGCGAGAAGAAGAATCGAAGCAGTAAATACAGTCTTCTCCCATCGGGATGCTGCGCCGGTTGCCACGAGTCTCCCAAAAGACTCAACGCACGTGCGCCACATCATCGTTCAGGGAAAAAACCTCCTTGAGGTCCGCTTCATAAGGAAATACGTGCAGCATCCAGGTGAAAACGTACGGGTGAAACGTGCCGCCTTCCGCGGCGCACGCCTCCGCGGTCTTGATGGAGCCAAACATCCCAAACTTGGGATGCGCCGCCTGATAATCCTTACCCTTGCTGTCCGGAGCCGCGCAGAAATTTATGTGCCGGTGCCAGCGCCCGATACTCAGCGGAATACGCTCATTCAGTTCCGCCTCGGTAGCGTCCGGGCTCGCCGTGTACATCACCCCTTCCAGCAGGTACCGCTGCGTGGGAGTCCGGCGATAAAGCAGCGCCGTCGGCTTGGTCAAATCAAAGTGCACGTCGGCTTCACGAGTGTTGGACTGGCTGACGAAGTGATACTGCGGCTGCTCAAGCTTGGGGTTCGCGATCGCGTACCCATCCCCCAAAGCTTTGCGAAAGTCCTTGTAGCGCTCGATAGACGCCTTCAGTCTGGCGACCAGGTCTTTTGCTTTTACCTCGTCGCCCGGCTTCTTCGGCTGCAATGGAGTAATCTCCATGTGCCCCGTCATGGCCGCCATGCTTGGGCCCATATTGCTCATGGCTTCCTCATTCATATCCATCCCGGCCATGCCACCGTCCTTCTTGTCCTGTTGCGCTGGCATACCAGATGGCCGTGCCAACAGAATCCCGGCCAAGGGCAGTATCGTCAGAATCAAACTCAAAATTCGCGCCGCAACATTCGTGGCTAATCTCATCTAGTCTCCCGGGTCGGGCCGATTCCTGAACTGTGCTTCTTCCGCCTTCCCTCCGCCAACTCCGGGTTCGACGGCTCCCGCCATATAATGGATGCCGGCCTCGGTCGCGCTCCTTCACCTTACTTGTATCCAGCCGCACTCCTCGGTACTATGGCCCCCATTACGGTTGCTCGCTCATAGGTCATAACCGCTGGGATTCCGGGCTTCACCGCCGGACTCCAGTAGGGAACATTTTACCTGTAATTTACGTTCCATTAATGGCAGGCCGAGATTGGCTGCTTTGGCAGTTGCCAGGAAGCGGTCACCCTTGCACCGTAGCGGGATTTCGAGGCTGATGATACGTTGGAGCAGGATGCCCAACTGGTCCAGCAATGCCTCCAGGGCGACGGGTCGGCCTGGGAGGAACTTGTGCGTCGCCACACGCGCCGCATCTATAACATCTGCTATAGGTTTACCGGCAATTCAGCGGAAGCCGAGGACCTCTCGCAGGATGTTTTCCTCCGTGTTTACAAGACTTTGGCCAGCTACCGCTCAGCTTACGGCGGCTTTGCCACTTGGATGGCTAGCGTGACTCGTAACCTGTTGATTGACCATTACCGGCGCACCAAAAGGGACCGCGTGACCGACTCGCTCGATGACGCCATGCCCGTGGTAGAAAACAAAGCCTCCTCCGCGCGCCGCCCGGATGAGTTGGCGCTCCTCGGCGAGCTCAGCTCCCAGATTCAGTCGGCCTTGACCAAACTTTCGCCGGAGCTGCGCGAAGCGGTTATCCTCCGCGACCTCCAGCAGCTTGAATACGGCGAAATTCAGCGTACTCTGGCGGTGCCCGAGGGCACTGTGAAATCGCGCATCAATCGCGGACGCATCGAACTTGCGCGCATCTTGCAGCAGATGGGAGTGCGCCCCTCATGACCCCCATGCACTGGACTCACGAACAAACCGAGGCGCGCCTCACCGATTATCTCGAAGGCTTGTTACAGCCTGAAGAGCAACTCGCCTTCGACATCCACGTTTCTGATTGCCAGCAATGCTCTGCGCTGCTGGCCGGCGTTTCGCATTTACTCACCGATCTGCACAGCATGGATGAACTCGAGCCGCCTCCGCGCCTGGTTTACGCCATCCTCGATAGCACTCTGGGACCGCGCGATACCGTCACCGGCTGGCGCGCCGCTCTGGCATGGCTGCGGGCGCTCGCGAACCCTCGCGTGGGCTATGGATTTGCCAGCGTGGTCGCCACATTCTTGATTCTTGTTTCTGGTTCAGGATTTTCCTGGCGCAAACCGCGTCTCGCCGATCTGAAGCCCGCCACCATCTATCGTAGTTTCGATCGTCAGACCCATCTCGTGTACGCGCGGGGCACCAAATTCGTCAGCGATCTCCGCGTCGTTTACGAAATTCAGTCGCGCCTCAGCCAGGACGAACAGCAACTTCCTGCGCCGGATCGCAACCATCAGCAGCCCGCTCCTAACGGTGACCCTGGCCGCACCGATGGCACCAATCCTTCTTCCCCGAAGCAGCAGAACCGCGCCGACGGCGTCGGAAGAAACACGCCGATGTTTGCCAGCGGCTTGCCCGTTTTGTTCGAGAGGAGCATGCGATGAAGTGTGCCGTCCATCATGATGTGGACGCCATCGGCTACTGCCGCAATTGCGGCAAAGCGCTGTGTTCAGTTTGCGCGCGGCCGATTCGTGACGTTTATTACTGCGAAGACTGCCTGGCTGGCGCCGTAGGCATTCCCACACCGCCTTCCGCCGCGGCGCCTTTCGCGCCTGCTGCCACCCAATACGGCTCCGTGCCGCCGCCTATTGCCACACCTTTTCCTCCGGTTCCTCCGGCGCCGCGCACGGGAGCCAGTCCCGCGGTCGCTTTCATTCTGGGATTATTTCCAGGCCTGGGCGCCGTCTATAACGGTGAGTACAACAAGGCGCTGATTCACATCGTGGTTTTTGCCGCCATGATTGTCGGCCTCAGCAGCGACTTGGGCGCAGGCGCGGATACCGCGCTGGGACTTTTGCTCGCCGGATTTATTTTTTACATGGCTTTCGACGCCATGCGTACCGCCAAAGCCAAACAACTTGGCGAAGCCAGCGTTGATCCGCTCGAAACGTGGAGTAAAGATCGCCCTATCGGCCCGATCATTCTTATCGGCCTCGGCGTCCTTTTTCTTCTGAACAATTTCTCCTGGTTTCCGTTTTATAAGATAGAGCGTTTCTGGCCCCTGATCCTGATCGCCGTCGGCGTATTGATGTTTCGCAACCGCCTGGGGCGCCGCTCGTAGAACGCACCACAATTTTTTAAAGCATTGCAAGAATAATTCTGTCCCGAAAAAGTTCGTAGAGGTCAACGCCCATGAGTGATCGTATCCGTTGCAATTGCCGCCGCTGCACCATTCGCAGCTTGATGGGGCCCGCCGTGGTCATCACCGTCGGCGTCCTTTTTCTCCTGGAACAGACCCGCAGCGGTTTTTCCTTTAATCAGATGTGGCCGATTATTCTCGTAGTCGTCGGCATCATCAGCCTGGCCTCCGCGCTGTCTCCCATGGATGGCCATATCTCTTCCACCGTGCCGGTTACTCCGCCCGTGGGCGCCATGCCCCCATCCCCGTTGCCGCCCCAACCGCCTCCGGGCTCTTACCCGAGACAGGGGCAATAACCTTCCATGTCTATTCGTCCACGCAGCAGCGGGATTTTCAGCGGCGTTGTGCTCATCACCTTCGGGGCGCTTCTCTTGCTGCACAATTATCGCGGCTTTGAATTTCACGAAGCTTTCCATCGCTGGTGGCCGCTCATCATTATTTTCTGGGGGGTCATCAAGCTCTACGAGCGCACCGCCATGCGCTCCACAGAGCCTGGAGCTGCGCGCATCACCGCGGGAGAAATTTTTCTGGTCATCGGATTGATCGTGCTCGTTGGCATCGTCGTGGGAGTTGACGCCGTCAAAGAAAAATTCCCCGGCACCCATTTCGAGTTCGGCGATTTCGGAAGAAATTCCTACGACTACGATTTGGAAGTTTCGCCCAAGACCGTCCCCGCGAATGCGCGTATCACAATACGCGGCACCCGCGGAGACATTATCGTGCGCGCCTCCGACACTCCCGAAATCCGCATATCCGGGAAAAAGAGCGTGCGCGCCTGGAATGAACAAGACGCCGTAAAGCTTTCTGACCACGCGTCATTGGAAATCGTGCAGAACGGCGACGGCTACGATGTACGCCCCAGCGGCTCCAACACCGGCGATTCGCGCCTCACCTTCGACATGGAAATAGCCGTTCCGCGAAAAGCCCAGCTCACCGTGCGCACCTCCGACAAAGGCGACATCGTAGTGTCCGGCGTCACCGCCCCGGTCAATATCAATAGTCAAAATGGCGATGTGGATGTGCGTGACACCGTCGGCGACGTCAGTGTTGATATGCGTCATGGCGACGTCAAAGTTTCCGACACCAAGGGCGACATCAAGCTGTCCGGAAAAGGCGGCGAGGTGAATGTCACCAGCGCCACTGGCACCCTCACCGTGGACGGCGAATTTTATGGTCCCATCAGCGCCGATAAAGTTGCCAAGGGTGTGCGCTACATTTCGCAACGCAGTGATTTAACCTTGAGTCAGCTGGGCGGCCACCTGGAGCTCGGTTCCGGCAACCTGGAAATTACCGACGCGCCCGGCAACCTGCAACTGCGCACCAACCGCTACGACGTGAACGTCGAAAACGTGGGCGGCAAATCCAAGATTGAAAATCGCGACGGCGGCGTCGAATTGCGCTTCTCGGCTCCGCCCAAAGACGATATCGAAATCACCAACGCGAACGCCAACATTTCGCTGAGCCTGCCCGGCACCTCAAGTTTTGAGATAAGCGCCGATTGCCATTCCTGCGATATTGATTCCGACTTTTCCGCGGCCACTCTGGCGAAGACCACCACCGGTTCCGGCGACAATCATCTGCAAGGCAAGTACGGCCCAGGCCGCGCCATTAAAATCTCACTGAAAACCAGCTACGGCAACATCTCGCTACGCCGAACCAGCAGCGACGACCTCCCTTCGCCCCCGCACCCACCCAAAAGCCCCAAAGCCTCAAATACCGTCGTCATCCCCGAACCCGAAGAAAACTAATTCAGTCCAAACGCGCAAACTTCTCCAACTTTCAAAACTAAAAATTGCGGAGGGTGCCCCACCCTCGGAAGTTTGGAGGGTGGGGTTCGTCACGTGGAAGCGCCTAAAAAATAATCCGCGATGTATTTGTTAGAAGTGTTTGAAGTGAACCTCGTCACCCCCAGCCGTGTCCATGTCTAAAGATAAAAGCCGCGGCGGGTGCCCCACCCTCGGAACTCTGGAGGGTGGGGTTCGTCGCCTGGAAACGTCAAGAACTATTCCGCGACGTATTTGTCAGAAGTTTCGGAACCGAACCTTCCGAATAAAAGTACAACCTCTAAGTTGAGTCAATCGCTCTACCGTTCCGCCACCCGATTCAAATCCTCAAAGAAACTCGGATAAGAAACCCCCGCACATTCCGCCCCGCGAATCACCGTCTTTCCCTCCGCAGCCAATCCCGCCACCGCAAACGCCATAGCGATCCGGTGATCGCCTTTCGGATCTATCTCCGCCCCATGTAACTTCCCCGCGGCGCGCCCCTCCACCTTCAATCCGTCGGCACGCTCTTCCACGTGCGCGCCCATGCGCTTCAAATTCTCCACCAGCGCCGCAATGCGGTCGCTCTCTTTCACCCGCAATTCCTTGGCATCGCGAATCTCGATTCCATTTTCCGTGTAAGGACCCAGAGCCGCCAGCATCGGCAATTCGTCAATCAGCAGCGCGATCAAGTGGCCTTCGATCACCCCGCCTTTCAACGCCGCGCCCTTTACCGCAATATCGCCAACCAGTTCCCCATGCGCGCTGCGCAACGAGGGCATCTGAACCGCCGCGCCCATGGACGCGAACAAATCCAGGATCGCCGTGCGCGTGGGATTCAATCCCACGTTGTGAATCAGCAGACTCGATTCCGTAAACAACGACGCCGCGGCGATAAAAAACACCGCCGAAGATAAATCTCCCGGCACATCCAGTGACTTACCCATCAGCCTCGCGCCAGCGCCGTTTGAATTACCGCTCAAACCGCGCACGCCAATTGTTTTTCCGTGTTTCTCGATCTTCGCGCCAAATTCTTCCAGCGCCAGCTCCGTATGATCCCTGGTGCGCGCCGGCTCCGTCACCGTGGTTACGCCCTCCGCAAAAAGTCCCGCCAGCAGCACCGCGGACTTCACTTGCGCGCTGGCCATCGGCATTTTGTAGTCAATGGCCTTCAACTTCGCGCCGTGAATTTCCAGCGGTGCGAAATTATCTTCGCGTGCTCGAATGTCCGCGCCCATTTCCCGCAGCGGCCCCACGATGCGCTTCATCGGGCGCTTCTGCAGCGATTCGTCGCCGGTCAATTTCGTTGTAAATTGTTGACCCGCCAGAATTCCCGCCAGCAAACGCATCGTGGTGCCCGAATTCCCCGCGTCCAGCGCGCGCCAACTGCTCTTCAATCCCCGCCCACCTCGCCCCGTAACCGTGACGGTATCCTTTTCCACTTTCACTTCCGCGCCCAGCGCCTTCATGCACCCGAGCGTGCTGTGGCAATCCACCGCCGCGGAAAAATGGCGCAGCTCGCTTACCCCCTCCGCCAAGCCCGCCAGCATCGCGTACCGATGCGAAATAGATTTGTCACCCGGCGGCTCCACTCCGCCAGTTATCGCCTTCGCCGGAAATATCGTTTCTTTTTTCACCCGCAAATTTTACCACGGCGACCGATCCCGCCCTTCGCCGCAGCCACCGACTCCTTTAGCGTACTAGTCGTTCTGACTCCGCAAGTCGTCCCTGTACTTCGGGACGGTTTTTGCTGCGACAAACAGCGCAACGCCCTGAAATCTTTTGCGCCCCGCCTGCGTATCACATACAGGGAGAAACATTATGCCGTCGCGCCCAACCATCATTCATCTGGTCACCAAAGCTGGCATCCTTTTCGGCGCGCTTTTCCTCGTAGGCGTCTTGCTCGCCGCCATTCCCGCTCACAAATCGCCGGCTCTCCAAAATTCCGCGCCACAGGAATCGCAGTCAGCACCTCCAACCGCCCACAGCATGCCCGGCATGGATATGGACGAGCACGCCACCGATGAACATTCCGCCGCAGCTGGCGCCGTACACGAAATGACGCCCGGCGGCCACGACCCTCACAGCTTGCACATGTACATGACCGCGCCGCGCCCCCAGACTTCCGAAGACCTCCAGCGCGCCAACGAAATCGTCTCCCAACTCCGCGGTGGCATCGAAAAATATCGCGACTATCACGTCGCGCTCGAAGACGGTTTCAAAATATTTCTGCCCAATATTCCCCAGCCGGAATATCACTTCACCAAAATGAAGAATGGCCTTCTTGAGGCCTTCACCTTCGACGCCTCGCGACCGACATCGCTACTCTACAAAAAAACTTCTACCGGCTACGAACTCGTCGGCGCCATGTACACCATGCCAAAACGTGCCAGCGAAGATCAGCTCAACGCCCGTGTCCCGCTTAGCATCGCCAGTTGGCACCTGCACAGCAATCTTTGCATGCCACCGCGCGACCAGCGCCTCACCGCCGACTACACCAAGTTCGGGCTAAAAGGTTCCATCGCCACCCAGGACGCCTGCGACGCCGCCGGCGGCCGCTTCCTTCCCAACATCTTCGGCTGGATGGTTCACATCTACCCCTACGAAGACACCACAGAAAAAATCTTCGCCATGCATCACCACATGGATTAGATTTTTTGTACCGCGGAGCGCACTTCGGGGGAAAATCAAGTGTGCGACGGAGTTTCTTTTCTCTACTCCGCCATTACCCGCCACAAGTCTTCACCGGACAATTTAATTCTCATCACTTTCCCATTCACGCCTTCACCAAATCGGATCCATTCCGGATCATGTTCTTCACCGCGCAAATGAAAAATGCCGCCCTCTCCCGGCTCCAACGGCACCGCCCCATCCATCATGAGTTTCCCTTTGCGCAAAATAATCCGCGTGCTCCCAATCCAGGGATTCTCATTCCGGTAATGACCCGTATATTCATTCCATTCCTTCGGATAGTCGAAGGTCTTCGGCCCCGCATATTTGCTGTTGGTGAGCCACTCGTTCCCCCAGCCAACCTCCACTACCGCGCTATTCGGATCCTTGCTATCCGCTCGCCCGAACATAAATGCGAACCGCTCGAAGTCGCCTGGGCCGCTGTTGAAACCGTCGTCTCCACCTTCCAGCGGCACCCGTTTTCCGCCACGCGCCAGAAATAACCCCTCTGCGTCCGCGACAAATTCCAGTTGCCGCCCGTTTTCGGACTTGTAAACACCCGCGTAATCCTTGGCGTTTTCCACCTGCGTTGGCGGCTTTTGCTTTGGCGCCGCCGGCAGAGATTTGCTCTCGCTCTTCGCGCGCATCAACTGCATCGCGTACTGCGCCACCGGATTCGGCCTGTACCCCTGCATCGCATTGATGGAAGCAAACGCGCCAAATCCGCCGTCAATATCCACATGCATCGCCGACATGAACGAAACCATGCCTCCGGTATGCCGCAAAATCTTGTGTCCGTCCAAACTATCCACCGCGATGCCGTAGCCATAACTCGCGGTCGGCCCGAACTCCTCAGCCTTAATGTGCGGCTTCGAAAACAATTCAAAACTTTCCGGCGAAAGCAGCAATCCCTTCGATCCCTTTCCGTGATTCGCGATCATCTGAACGTACAAACCCATATCGCCTGCCGTCGAGGCAATGCATCCCGACCCATCCGTCAAAACGATCGAGGGCGCTTCGCTCAGCCGCCCGAATCGCAAATACGGCCGGTCATTCTGAAACACCGCATAGTTCTTCACCGTCCGGCCGCGCGTGTCCAGCGTGATGCCCGGTTCGCTGTCCGTCATTCCCAGCGGTTCGAAAACGCGATTGCGAAATACTTCCGGTAGTGGCCGCCCATCCAGCGTCCACAACAAATGCCCCAGCACCACAAAGGCCATATTGTTGTAGTGGAAATATTGTCCGGGAGCATCATGCGCGCGATGCTTCTGCGCTGGGTCCGACAGAAACGGCGATGGAATGCCCGGCAGTTGCGAAGTGTGCGTCAGCAGATGGTGCGTGGTAATCGGCGCAAACGCCGACTCGATTCGAAACCACGGCAAATATTCCACCACCGGCTTATTGAGATCAATCTTCCCTTCCTGCCGCAACTGCAGAATGCAATTCGCCACAAAAGATTTGCTGATGGAGCCAATCTGAAATAATTCCTCCGGCTTCACCGCGGTTTTTTCCTGCAAATCGCCAAAGCCGTATGTAGCGATGCGCTGCACGCCCTCACGGTCCGCGAGTGCCAGCGTCATCCCCGGCGAATTCATGGCCCGCATGTACTGCTCCACGAATTTATCCAGGTCCGCAAACACTCCGCGATAAGTGGTTCCCACTTGTGCGCCGCCGCCCGCCGCGCCCGCTGCGAAAGAGTCCACCACAAAAAATCTGCCGGTCCCGACAACCGCCGCGCCCACCACACTCTTCCCCACAAATTGACGCCGCGTGATCGCAAGAGTCATTATTTCTTGCCACCCGTTTTTCCCTTTGCCGTCGCGCCGGGCGCCGCGAACTCCGCATCGCCCAATTGCCACAGCAGAAATGAATATTGATCGGTCAGCAGCGCCGTGTGTTGCGACTTGGTCGCCCCGATGCCGCCATGCCCGGCATCATAATCCACGCGCAGCAGCACCGGCTTCCCGCTGGAGCTGGCCGCCTGGAGCCGCGCCGTCATTTTATTCATCTGCCAGGGATCCACGCGCGGATCATTTATCCCCGTGGTCAGCAGCACCGCCGGATACGCGGTGTGATCTTTCAAGCGATGAAACGCGCTGATAGCCAGCAGATTTCTGAAGTCGTCCGCATTTTTCACCGTGCCGAATTCCGGAATGTTCGCGGGACCATTGATTTGCAGCTCCGCTCGCAGATCATCCGACATCCCCACATTGTCCAGCGCCGCTCCAAACATCTCCGGATGCTCGGTAATCGCTCCGCCGATGGTAATTCCGCCCGCGCTCGTGCCTTCCCCCGCCAGATGCTGCGCCGTAGTGTATTTGTGATCGATCAGATATTGTGCGCACGCCAGAAAATCCGAAATGGTATTTTTCTTCGTGCCCTTACGCCCGCCGCTGTGCCAATCCTCCCCGTATTCTCCGCCGCCGCGAATGTGCGCCACTGCCACCACCCCGCCCCGCTCCAGCCACGCCAGTGAAGTCGGATCAAACGCCGGGTCATAGGTGATTCCGTAGGATCCGTATCCATGCAGCAGCGTCGGATGAGACCCATCCAACTCAAGCCCGCGCTTGTGCATTATGGAAAGCGGCACCATCGTTCCATCCGACGCCTTCGCTTTCACTTCCTCCGACTCAATTCCCGAAAAGTCCACCGGCGATGGCGGAATAATCTTGGTGTCCGTCAGCGCATTCGTTTTTGGATCGTAGTGAAAAATCAGCGACGATCTCGTCCACGAAGCCAGCCGCACAAAAACGCCCGGCTCCGCGGGATTTACAAACATTTCCTGAATGGCGCCTTCAAACGGCAAGCGAATCTCGCTCGCTGTGCCGCCTTCGTACGGCATCCGCCACAAACGCCCCAGCCCCCCGTCCAGCTTTTGCGCGTACAGCGCATCGCCCGCGGCCTGTATACCTGTAATCACCGCATCCGAAGCGGGCATCAGCTCCTGCGCGTGCGCCACTTCATCTTTGGGCAGCGTCACGCCTAAAATTTTAAAGCGTGAAGCTTCGTGGTGCGACAGCAAGTACACGTGATCGCCGTGCACGTCAAAACTGGTCACCTCATCCCCGGTATCGGCAATCTTTCGCCACGAAGCGCTGGCGTCATGCAGACTCTCCAGACTCGTAACATAAACGGTAGCCTCGTTCTGCACTCCGTGCGCCACCACGCCGAATGCATATTTCGACCCGGGTGGCACCGACACAAATGGAAAGTCGCTGTCCGTCATAGTCACGCCGGAAGACAACCCATTTCCGAAAATCACGACGTCCTTTTCCGGATCGTCACCTACGTGATGCAGATAATCACGACTGTTTAAGTAATAAGAAGTTCGTGGATCCTCCGGCGCCGGCTTCCTCAAGCGGTTGTAGAAAAAACTGCGGTTATCCGCCAGCCAGAACACTGCTCCAAATTGTGCGCGATCAATGCTGGGACCCACGTCCTGACCGCTGCTGACGTCCAACACATGCAGCACGCTGTTTTCCGATCCTCCCGGCGAAATGCCCACGGCCACAAGTTTCCCATCCGGCGAAGCCTGAAAATAATCGATCGAATAGTGCACGCCGTTCGCCGTGCGCGTTTGCGGATCCAGCAGCAGTCGCTCTGCTCCCCCGGCGCCGTCGCGCACAAACAATTTCCGATTCTCTTCGCCCGCGGCCTGCTTCAGATAAAACCACCGTCCACCGAAAGATTGCAGTCCGTTTACACGCACACCCGCATCGTCCAGTTGCGCGATTCGCGCCCGCAGTTTCTCGCGATTGGGAATGCGCTCCAGCATCGCGCGCGTGTAATCATTCTGCGCGCGCATCCATGAAGTCACTTCCGGGCTCTTCAGATCTTCCAGCCAGCGATACGGGTCCGTAACCTCTGTTCCAAAAAACGTCTCCTTCACGTCGCGCACCGGCGTCTCGGGAGCACCAAGTCGCGGCCCTGGCGCATCCTTTTGCGCCATCAGTGAAACCGCTGCCGCAAGCAGCAGCAAAGTAAACGCGGATATCCGTATCTTTCGCATAGTCCTCATCCTCCATCCGTCTGCTTTCGCAAAATATATACTCAAAGTCCGCCGTAAACCAGCGCGCGTCGCCAAGCGTCACAACATCCAGCAAATAGACGGTCCACACCGCAAAATGGTCCTAGAACCACTAGCCAATTCTTCCTAGTCCGTACTCTCCGGCCGTTCGATTGCGCCTCATTCCACCCCCGCGTATCATTATCAATTCATGCTCCCGGCGCATTTTTACCAGCGTATCCAGTCGCGTTTCCGCTTAATCCTCACAGTCTTCGCGCTTGCTTGCCTCTCCATCTCGCCCCAGCTTTCGCGCGCTCAACAGTCCACCACCATCATTCGGCTTTCCGAAATCCATGCCGGCATGCAGGGCTACGCGTACACCATTTTCGCCGGTGACCAGGTTGAAAAATTCGATCTCGAAGTTCTCGGCATCCTGCCAAATTTCCTCGGCCCCCAGCAGTCCATCATCCTCGTGCAGTTGAAAGGCCCCAAGGTCGAGCACACCGGCGTAGTCGCAGGCATGAGCGGCAGCCCGGTATATTTCGATGGCAAGCTGGCCGGGGCGCTTTCCCTGAAGCTCGGGGTCTTCACCAAAGAACCCATCGCCGGCGTCACCCCCATC
>JBBRPU010000023.1:0-21149 GCA_038227545.1 Candidatus Acidiferrales bacterium | reverse complement strand
CGCTTTTTCTGGCCACGCGCGATGCGCGGGTCTTCGTGCACTTCTATTCCCAGGCCGTGACCGGTGCTGTGCACGAAAAACTGGCCCAGTCCGTGGCCGTCGAGAACCTGGCGGGCGGCGGCATCCACATCCCCGCAGGTTGCTCCATTTTTCACCGCAGCGATGGCTGCGACTTGCGCATCTTGCACCGCTTTATACCACTGGCGGGCGCGAGAGGGGGCCTTGCCGCAATAAAAAGTGCGCGTAATGTCGCTGCAATAGTGCGCGAGTATAGCACCCAGGTCCAGCACGACAAACTCATTTTTCTTCAATCGCTTGGCGGTCGGGCGCGCATGCGGCAGGGCCGCGCGTTCGCCAAAAGCCACGATGGTTTCGAAGGCCGCGCCGCTCGCACCGCGCTTGCGCATCTGGTATTCCACCTCGGCGGCGACCTCCAGTTCGCGCACGCCAGGTTTCAGGAGAGTCAAGGCATGCTCGACGACCTGGTCCGCCAGGAGGGCCGCCCGGCGCATTACCGCCAGTTCCTGGGCATCTTTGCGCATGCGCAGGCCAGCAACTAGTCCCGGCGCGGCAATCCACCTACAGCGCCTGCCTGCCGCCTTTCGCAGCACTACCATCTGCGCTACGGAAACTTGCGACGGCTCAAACCCGATGTTTTTTATCTTGCTGGCGGTTAGAAATTCTCCGGTTGCCGCGGACACCGCACCCTTTTGCAGCGCGACACTTACTCCGAAGGTCTCATCTTTCGCCTGCCCCGTGAATCGCCCGTCGGTGATCAGCGTGGTGGCGCGGCGCGACACGACCAGGGCTCCGGAATCCCCTGTGAAGCCGGTGAGATAGAACCAGTCGGCTGGATGGGTGACCAGCAAAGCGTCCAACTCTAAGCCACCGAATTTCGTGACCAGCGCACTACGCCGGAGTGTGAAGGTGCTCTTCATAAAAAAGAATCGAGGAGACCGAAGTCTCCTCGATAATCCCGCTTCGGAAGTTCATCCGCCGTGGGCGGTAACGTTTATCCAGGTATGATGCGTGGCGTCAGGAAGAACAGGAGCTCCTGCGACTGGACGGAAATGTTGGTGCGCTTGAAGAGATTGCCGATGATCGGAATGCTGCCGACTATCGGTACCTGGGTAATGTCCACGCGCTGGGAAGAGATGATGATGCCGCCGATTACCACCGTGCCGCCATCGGGAATCGTTACCTTGGTCTCCGCGGATTGCGTGTTCAACGCCGGGATGCCCTGAACGCGGGGAATGCCGGTGTCAATCTGGGTGTTTTCGACCAGCACATCCATGAACACGGTGCCTTCCGCGGTAATCTGCGGGGTCACTTCCAGTTTCAGCACGGCGTCAATGAACTGCACGGAAATCGTATTGTTGATGGTGGTTTGGATGGGAATCTTGGTTCCCTGCTTGACGGTGGCCTTCTCGTTGTTCTGCGTGATGACCTTCGGCTTGGAGAGCAGTTTGCCGACGCCCTTGGCTTCCGCGGCGGTGATGAAGAAGTCCACCGCGAAGTTCGGCGAACGATGCGAGAAGCCGAAGCCGCTGGTGGGCACGCCGGCGCCTAGCGAAACGCTCAAGGGAATGCCGCTCGTGATGCCGTTGCCGGTGGTGCTGCCGGTGGTAACGTTAATCGGCGATGGCGGGATGCCAGCTCCGGTGGTCACACCGCTGCCTCCCACGGCAGGGGTACCACCAAAAAGGGAGCGGCCGCCTGTAGTAGTGCCCGCAAATCCCAGTTCCGTGCCGATATCCTGCGCGAAGGAGCGCGAAGCCGAAACCACGCGAGCTTCGATTTCCACCTGCTGCGACTTGCGGTCGAGCTGGCGAATCAGGTTATCAATGGTCGGGATCACCGACGGAATATCGCGAATGATCAGCTGGTTGGAGCGGTCGTCGGACAAGATATCGCCGCGCGAGCTGAGGAATTTTTTCAGTGTGTCTTTCATAGTGCCGGCTTTGCCGTAGCTCAAGACGCGAGTGACGGTAACCGGCGCAACCGCTTCGGCCTGGGCCTTTTCGAGGTCGCGCTGAGTTTCCGCTTCCTTTTTCAAGGTGTCGCGGGTGGCGATGCGCAGCACGTTTCCGTTCAGTTGCTTATCGAGGCCGTTGTTCTGCAGCACGATGTCCAGCGCCTGGTCCCAGGGAACCTCATCGAGAACGATGGTCAGCGTACCCTTGACCGCAGGGTCAAGAACTACGTTCAAGCCGCTGATTTCGTGAATCAGACGGAAGAAATCGCGCAGGTCCACGTCTTTCAGGTTCACGGAGATGGGCTCACCGGTATAGCGTCCCGGAGGCGCCGCTACAGGAGAAACTTGTGAATTCTGCGCCACCGTTCCGGCGGCGGTGTTGGCCTGCTGGACGGCCTGTTGCGCAGCGTCGCCAGAAGCAACTGTCGGACGCGCTGGTTCACTCTTGCCACCAAATGACGCTAGTTGGAAAGAGGGCTGGGTCAGTTCGCCGGGCAAAGCAAAGCGAGGAGAAGTTGCGTGCGAGGTTACGCGCGCCTTGGCAGAAACGCCAAGCGCAACGGGCTGTTCGTTAAAGGTCACCACGACCGCGGTTCCGTCATGGGTCATCTGAAACCGCGAAGCGTCGGTGAGATCAATGACCACGCGCACCACGTCGTTGCGAAATTGTCCGAGGCGCACCGCGCGCACGGGAGCCACCACCCCAGGCAGCACCGTCTTCTGCGCGCTAAGCCGCGCGCCAGAGAAGTCCAGCACCAGGCGGTCGGGATTCTGCAAACGCGCCGCGCGCGCTTCCAGCTTTCCTTCGCCCTCGACTCGCACGCTGGCTCGCTGCGCCGCGTTTTGCAGGATGGCCACGCTGGAGATCACTGCCGGCGTGGTCGTCGCGCCAGCGAGTTCCTGCGTCTGGGCTGGCAATACCGCTGCCCCCAGGGACAAGCTCGCAAGGATCAAGAAACCAGACCGTAGGACCGGCCAATTCGTCTTCATTGCTCTTCTCCTGCATTCGAGTAAATTCTTTTATTCACTGTTCGTTCCACTTGCTTGCCGAAAGCGTCCTTGCCGGATTCATGGAACGAGATTCCGTCCATCGCAATCTTGTCTACGCGTCCGTCGTACAACTGGTCCCCTTCACGCAGGAAGTAGGTGCGCTGCTGGGGATTGCTGACCACCGCGATCATGCCGTTGGGAGCATGAACAATTCCGTCCACCCGGAGCGTGCCAACTTGCAGGCCGCCTTTGCCCGGAGGAAGATTTTTTGCCGCGTCAGCCTGGGCCTTTTGACGGCCGACGAGAGATTCGAACGGATCGCGCCGCCCGGTTTTCGGCGCCTGGGCTTCGGAGGTTCCCGTAGTGCTCTTCTCGGAAACCGGCCGGGCTCGCTTTTTGGATACCGGTCTGGCTGCTGGCTTCGCCGCAGGGCTTGACGCCGTTGCACGGGCCGGCGCTGGTGCTGGCTTCGCCGCCGGAGGCTGCCCCTGCGCGTGCGAGCAGGTTGCGGCCGCTGTGAGTAATATTCCGCTTACCAGTGTGATCACTGAACGCATAGTTCGCTCATTCCCGCTCAGGGCTTTCCAGCCACTGGTTGAGTCCGCGCTCCAGGTGCGGGAGTCGGGCTCACATCAGCTGGCTTGGTGAAAAAGGTAGTTGCTGTAAATATCGCGGACACCGTCGTCCCCGGGCGAAGTGGATATTTGATCCCCGCGGATTTGTCTGGGTCGTCGAATTTCAGATCGCCGATGTTGATGATGCGCGACAGCCGGCTCATGCGGCTGAAGAAATCCAGCAGGTTGAAGTACGGACCGTCGGCTTGCAGTTCGAACGGCATATCGTAGTGATATTCCTTGGGCACCACCGCCTGCGCCGTAAACCTGCGAATGGTCACGTTGGAAGCTGCGGCTGCGCCCTGCACCAGGCGAATGAACTCGTCCACTTCTTTCTCTTCCGGAACGATGGTCTTCAGCGTCTCCAACTGCTTCGAGAGCGCGTCCATCTGCTGCTTCAGTTCTCCGTAGCGCTGCTTGTAAACCTGCAACTGCGTCACTTCATCGTTCAAAACTTTTCTTTGCTCTACAGCCTTGTCCACAGAACTGCGTTCCTGGGCCACTGGCGAAAACGGCAGGTATACGCCGATCAAGACGATAACCACCGCGATGGCCGCGGCCACCAGGGCCTGCATGATTACGGACATATCTTTGAATGGATTGGCCATGGCTTACCCTTTCCTCGCGGGGGGTGCCGCTGGGACTGGCGTGCTCGCCGGCTTGGCGTGTACTGCCTGCGGCGGTGCAATTTCAGCGGAAATTTCGAACAGGTACGTCTGGACGGAGGTGTTCTTCTCGTCCTGCTTGGATTCCTTGATTTCCACCTTCTGAAAATATCCGGAGCGCTTCAAGGCGGTAATAAAGTTGGCCACCGCGTTAATGGAAGCGGAGGAGCCTTCCAGGATCAAATTGTTGCCCTTGCGCGTCACCGTCGTCAGCCACAGGTTTTCGGTGCGCGATACGGTGTTGGCCACCATGTCGAGCAGTTCCTGGCCGCCGGTGCGATCCTTCTGCAACTGCTCAATGGTAGAGACGCGCTGCTGCAAGATCACTTTTTGCTTCTGGAAAGCTTCCACCTGCAGCTTGATCTGCTCCAGTTGCGTTTTTTCCACGGTCAATTGGGCGATGCGCTCATTTTCCGCGTTCAACTGCTTCTGCCAGGTGAGGTACAGGAAAGCCAAAAATGCCAGCCCCAGTACCAGGCCGGAAATCATGAAGATGGCGGGCATGGCCGCGCCGGTATCTACGGGCCGTCGCCCGGTCTTCGGTCTGATTTGTCCGAGAAGGTTTATACGAATCATGGCTAGTCGAAGCTCCTCAGCGCCAGACCCACGGCAATGGCCAGTCGCGGCGCCAACTCGCGAATCTGATCGTCACTGTGGCGGCTGGGATTGATGATGACCTTCCGGAACGGGTTCAGTTCTTCCACCGGCATGGCAAACTCTTCGCGCAACAGGTCCACCAGTCCGGGCACGCGAGCGGTGCCGCCGGCTACTACGATGCGTTGGATATTTTCCCCGCTCGCGGTGGCCCGGAAGAAGTCGAAAGTCTTTTGGATTTCCAGCGTCAGGATGTCGGAGACGCTGCGCAGGATCTGCTGTTTCTGATCGTCGGTGACGCTCGGCAGAGTGTCGCCCATTTTCAATTTCTCGGCGTCCTCGAAGCTCAAATCCAGTTCTTTCTGTAGCGCGTCGGTGTACTGGTTGCCGCCTACGCTGACGTCACGGGTAAACAGCGGGATGCCGCCGCGCACGATGTTGATATTCATGACGCTGGCGCCAATGTTCAGCAGCGCCACGGTTTGCCCGGCGTCCGGCTCGTAATTCATTTCGAAGCAATTCTGCAACCCGAAAGCGTCAATATCCACCACCACCGGAGTCTTGCCGGCCTGCGCCAGCACGTTGGTGTGATTCAGAATTTTGTCTTTCTTTACCGCTACCAGCAGTACGTCCATCTGCGCGTCCATGGACTCGAGCAGCTGATAACTGAGGTTCACGTCGGCGATGTCGAACGGGATGTGCTGGCTGGCTTCCGAGGGGATGCGGTCGTACAGCTCGTCCTCGGTCATCAGCGGCAGCGGTACCCGCTTCACGATCACCGAGTGCCCGGAAACGGAGGTGCCGACGTTTTTGGTCTTGATCTTTTGCGCGTCGAAAATCTTGGTGATCGCATTGGCCACCTGGGGCGCATCCATGATCGCGCCGTCTACCACGGTGTCCTGGGCCAGCGGCTCCAAACCGAAGCTCACCAGCTCATACCCCGCCTTGGTGGATTTCAGCTCCACAGCCTTGATCGAACTGGAACCGATATCCAGCCCTACCAGCTGCTTGCCCTTCCGCCCGCCTGGTAACCACATATCGCGGCCTCTTTCCTTCTCGGTTACTCGAACTCGCCCACTAGAACTCGACTATTCCCGCTACCGGCGCCTCGAATGCGCCTGACTCATCTTGCGTTCCATCCAGCGGTCCAGAATGGTCTTACGGAGTTTCCATCGGTTCCCGAGTTTAAAGGCAGGTATTTCGCCCTCGGTGATGTAACGGTACAGGGTATCCGGAGAGATCCCCAGATACGCTGAAGCCTGCCGTACGTTCATCACTTCTCGCGATTCATTCACGAGGAAAGCCACCCTGGCATCCGAAAACTCGCCCAAACTTTGGATCATTTTTTGAGCACTCCACGTAGCGGTGCAAAATGCAGAGTGCGTTTCGTGGATTCGTTATGACATCCCGCTGCGCGCAGCGTCAAGGAATTCTCTGGCGGAGTTGCTTAAAGAATAGGGGTGGTTTTTACGGGTGTTTCAGGCAGTTGCCGGTTATTTATGGTATACACCACAATATACTGCGGTATGTAGGTCATGGTACTACCGTAAGGAGTATACGCCACCAGCCCGCCTGTTCCGCTGTACGGGGTATCTATTCGGACCGCATCGCGAGGATTCCTGCTCAACAAATCGCACATGGTCCCGGCGCGGAAAACAGGATCGCGAAAATATTTTCAGATTCCGAGATTCTTCCATAACGCATCAATGCGTGCTTTCGTTCCCGCATCCATCACAATTTCGTCTGGCCATGGACGCGTAAACCCTTCGGAAGCCCATTTTCGCGTGGCGTCAATTCCCATCTTTGATCCGAAATCCTGAATTCGCGAAGCGTGGTCCAGCGTGTCGGCGGGTCCCAGATTGAATTGCACGTCGCGCTCCGGATCAATGGCGCACAGCGCCTTCCAAACCACTTCGCTGTAGTTGTGGACGTCTACGTCGTGATCCACCACCACGATTACTTTGGTGAACATGGCCTGCCCCAGCGACCAGATGGCGTTCATTATTTTTCGCGCGTGCCCGGGATAACTTTTGCGAATTCCCACAATCATCAGGTTGTGAAAAATTCCTTCCGCGGGCATGGCCACATCGGAAATTTCGGGATACTGCATTTTCATTACCGGCAGGAAAACGCGCTCCACCGCGTAGCCCATGTAAAAATCTTCCTGCGGAGGCGGGCCGACCACGGTAGTTAAATATATCGGGTCTCTGCGGTGGGTGACGCACTCCACATGAAAGACGGGAAATTCGCCCTCCAGGGAATAAAATCCGGTGTGATCGCCAAAGGGGCCTTCCGTGCGCATTTCCCCAAGGTTGACGTAACCTTCCAGAATAATTTCGGCGTTGGCGGGAACTTCCAGATCGCACGTTTCGCAGCTCACCATTTCGACCGGTTCGCGACGCAAAAATCCCGAGAACATCATTTCGTCCAGATCCGGCGGAATCGGTAACATTCCGGCGAGAGCCGTAGCAGGATCGGCGCCAATCGCTACCGCGACAGGAATTTTTCCGTCCGGATTAGCCGCACGCGCCCGCCGGAAATGTTCCGCTCCGTGCTTCTGCGTTTGCCAATGCATGCCGGTGGTGCGCTCGTCATACACCTGCATACGATACATGCCCACGTTGCGCTTCCCCGTTTCGGGATTTTTTGTGAACACCAACGGGAAGGTGATAAATCGGCCGCCATCCTGCGGCCAGCATTTGAGAATGGGAAATTCCAGCAGGTTTACGTCCGCGCCCTTGCGAATTACTTCCTTGCACGCGCCGGACTTAACGGTCTTGGGAAAAAATGATCCCAACTCCGCGAGTTTGGGTAGCATTTTGATTTTGTCGAACAGCCCCTGCGGCGTTTCCATTTTCAGAAAACCCTGAATGCGCGCCGCCACGTCATCGAGCTTGTCCACGTCAAACGCCAACTCCATGCGCCGCACGCTGCCGAAGGCATTTATCAGCAACGGCACTTTTGAGCCTTTAGGCTTTTCGAACAACAACGCCGGCCCAACACTATTTGCCGCGCGTGTCTTCGAGCGCGCTATACGCTGAGCCACTTCGGTAATCTCAAAAACCGGATCCACCTCGACGCGGATGCGCTTGAGTTCCCCTTCCTTCTCTAACTTGGCCACAAACTCCCGTAAATCCCGGTAACCCACGCATCCTCCCGGCATATCGCCTAATTCGCAAACTGTAGCACGAAGTCACCGAATCGGATGTTGCGCGACCCACCTTCATCGCAAGGCGCGGTTGACTTCGCCAGAGCCGCGACTTTAATATCGCGTTGCATGACAGAAACTTCTCTGCTGGTCGTCAATCACCTTCTGTTTTCCGGATTGCCTCGGTCATCGCAGCAGCGTGCCGGCAGATCCTTTTCGTTTATCCCGCTACAAACTGGAGACGGTGATGGCGTTAGCGCACGATGAGCTGCTCGCAGAGTTCCGCACCTTCGCCGTGACGGCGCTCTCGTCCGAGGCCCTGATGGAGCGCATGGCCAGGCGGCTGCACGAAAAGATGACGCGCTATAACTGGGCGGGCTTTTATCTCGTGGATCCCGCGGACGCGAATTTCCTTGTGGTGGGCCCCTTCGCCGGAAGTTTCACTCCTAATACTCGTATCCGGCTAAGCGTGGGGCTTTGCGGTGCTGCGGCGACGACCGGTAAGACTGTAGTAGTGCCTGACGTTTCCAAGGATCCGCGCTATCTGGCGGGATCCTCCATGGTGAAATCGGAAATTGTGGCGCCCATTTTCGCAAAGAAGAAGCTGGCCGCCGAACTGGACATCGAAAGCTACTTTCCGGACACCTTTACCAAGCCGGAACAGGATTTCGTGGAAGCCTGCGTTGGCATCGTAGCCGCGTATCTCGAAAAACCGCACTAAAGGTTGGCGCAAGCGTGGGAAGCGATGTCCCGCTGATTTCACGGCGTGGAAGCGCTGAAGCGGCTGACCACCAGGCAGGTGATGTCGTCGTGCTGATCTGCGCGGCCGGTGAATTCATCGAGCTTGTTGAGAACTCTGGCCAGCGTGACGGAAGCTCGCTCTTCGGGTTGTCGCGGCAGCAATGCCGATATCAGGCGCGCCTCCCCGAACGGTTCCCTGCGCACACTCAACGCTTCAGTGATACCGTCAGTATAAATCACCAGCGCGTCGTCCGACGCCATTACTGTTTCTCCCGCGGCGTATTTCTCGGTTAGCTCGATGCCTAAAGGCATGCTCTCGGACTGCAATCTCTCAACTTCTCCATTACCTCGCAATAGAATTGGAGGATTGTGCCCGGCGCACAGGTAAGCCAAGCGGCCGGTTGCGGGATTCAACTCTGCCAAAAAAGCGGTGGTGAACCTCCTGCCGCTCAGGTTATTGGCGCAGACCAGTCGATTCAAATCGGTGACGAGTTCAGAAAGCGAACTTCGCGAACCCGCCAAAGCACGCAAGCTGGCCTGGAAGTTGGCCATCATCATCGCCGCTGGAACGCTCTTGCCGGCCACATCCGCTACCGCCAGAAGCAGCGGCCCGTCATTCTCCCGCCGAAATGCGTCGTAGTAATCTCCGCCCACCATATTTGCGGGACGCATGGAAAAGGCCATGTCTACACCGGGAACTTCCGGCGCGACGCGCGGAACCAACAACCGCTGAATTTCGCGCGCGATCTCGATGTCGCGCTTCATGGTGACGTGGTCGCCGAGAACCAGCAGCAGTAGCAACAGCAAGCCGCTGAAGGCTAAGACAAACTCCACCTGCTTGGTGATGAAAAGGAATTCGAATCCCACCACAGCCAAAACCGCCACTATCAATATAGCCAGGAGAAAAACCCGGCGCGCGGGCGAAAGCTTCGACAGAATGGCGATGAATAGCGCCGCCGCCACGCGAAAGGGCTGTTTCCAGGAACGTTCGGTGGGCAGCTCACGCAGGGCAGCGTCTTGTTTGTACAGGCGAGTGCTGGCATGGGCTTCGTGCTTGAACTGGCTCCAGAGTTCATTGAGCTCCAGCCCGTTGGTCAGGTGATACCAGCCGTCTCTGGCCTGCCAGCGCGCCCGCCGCAATTCCATTTGCGCCGCGCGATATTTTTGCCTCGCGCGCTCTTTGGCAGCATCGGCGCGGATCTTCAAGCTCGAGGAGCGCACCGGCGTTGTTTCGGGCGGACCGTCTGCTTCGGGTAGGCGCGGCTCGCTGGATTGCGGCTCTGGCTCAGGTATATGAACGATATTCTCTGGCAAACAATCCCCGATCCTGGCCGCTGACGAAGTCTACTCCTTTGATGCTACTACCGCCCGCCAGGGCAAATCTTTTGGTCTTTTTTCTGGAATGTCCAACTGCTTATCGCACCGCAGCAAAATGTCCATAGCATTGCGCGCTATCCCCCTCAATACCCGGTCACGGCGATTTTTGGTGGTTCGCGACTCCTGCTATCCTGAAATCACCTCGTGAACACGATCAGCAAACGCGTTTATCTCGATTACAACGCCACTACGCCGGTGGACCCGGAAGTGCTCGATGCGATGCTGCCCTATTTCTGCGGTGACTTCGGCAATGCCGCGTCTATTCACACCACCGGACAAAAGGCGCGTTCCGCGGTGGAAACTGCCCGCGAACAAGTGGCTGCTTTGATCGGCGCTCAGCCGCAGGAGATTGTTTTCACCAGCGGCGGCACCGAGTCTGACAATCACGCCATCTTCGGAGTATTCGATCCCGCCGATTACGCGGGCAAAACCGCTATCTGTTCCGTAATTGAGCACGAAGCGGTGCTCAACACCTGCCAGACCCTCGCTGCGCGCGGCGTTCAGGTTCCTTATCTATTGGTGGGCCGCGATGGCCGCGTCGACCCGGAAGATTTGCGCAACATGCTAGATGTGCATCCGGGCGCGACGTTGTTGACGGTGATGCACGCCAGCAATGAACTGGGCTCGGTGCAACCCCTTGAACAACTAGGTGAGCTGGCCATGGACGCAGACGTTTACTTCCACGCCGACGCGGTGCAGTCCGCCGGCAAGTTACCGATAGATGTGAATAATCTGCAGGTAGACCTGCTTTCCATTTCCGCCCACAAAATATACGGGCCCAAAGGTGTTGGTGCGCTGTATGTCCGTAGCGGCACAACTTTGCGCCAGTTTTTTTATGGTGGCCACCACCAGCGCGGGCTTCGTCCAGGCACGGAAAATGTTGCTGGCATCGTGGGTCTGGGAAAAGCTGCCGAGTTGGCGAAGAAACTTCTGGAGCCGGATGCCATTCACGTCGGTGCGCTGCGTGACGACCTGGAGCGCGGCTTGCTTCAGCGCGTGCCGGAGTCGCGCGTCAACGCCAGCACCGCGATGCGGATTCCCAACACCACCAACCTTCTTTTTCCTGGAGTGGACGGCGAAGCGCTGCTCATCGCGCTCGACCTGAAAGGGCTTTCGTGTTCCACCGGCTCGGCATGCTCTTCGGGCGCCGTGGAACCCTCGCATGTGCTCACGGCCATCGGCCTATCTGCTGCAGAGGCGCGCAGCAGCCTGCGCTTCAGCCTGGGCCGTCATACCACCCGTGAAGAAATTGACTACGCGCTGTTGGTAATCCCAGAAACGGTCGAACGCCTCCGCGAAATCTCTCCCAAATATGCCAAGTAGTTTCCGGCCGGTAGTTAGGCCATTTCGACAACTCTGCAAATTCAAAACCTACTAACGGTGACTGCGCGTGGCGCTGGCTGCAACTTTCAGTACAATAGATAGCAGTTCTCCGGAATGACCACAGAACTCCAACTCGACATACTCCCAACCGCAGCGGAGCCGCGCGCTGACGTGGTGGCAGTGGCCATGAGCGGCGGGGTAGACAGCTCCGTCGTGGCCGCGCTGATGCAGGAACAGAACCGCGGCGTCGTCGGCTTGACCATGCAGCTGTGGAACCAGCGTCGCCTGCCGGCCGTGCAATCCGCAGGCCCAGCGCAGCACCGCTGCTGCTCCATTGATGATGTTTACGACGCCAGGCGCGTGGCGCAGCACCTCGATTTTCCCCACTACGTGGTGAATTTCGAAGATCAGTTTGAGGCCCGGGTCATCCGTCCCTTCGTGGATCAATATCTTGCCGGACGCACGCCCATCGCGTGCACCAATTGCAACACAGACATAAAGTTTGACCCGCTGTTGCGCATGGCTCAACAGATTGGAGCTCGACGCCTGGCCACCGGCCACTACGCGCGTATCCGCAAGAATGAGGAAACGCAGCGCTGGGAGCTCTGGCGCGCGCGCGACGAAACGAAAGACCAATCGTATTTTCTGTGGGGGCTGACACAGGACCAGCTGGCCGGCAGCGAATTTCCGCTCGGCGAATTAAGCAAAGACGAGGTGCGCGCGGTCGCGCGGCGGGTAAACCTGCCGGTGGCGGAAAAGCCCGAGAGCATGGAACTTTGCTTCGTGCCTAGCGGCAACTACGTGCAATTCATTCACGCGTACGCCAGCGAACAGAATATATCGCGGCACAGCGGTGGCGGTGATGTCGTCAATCAAGAAGGCGAAGTGCTGGCGCATCACGACGGCGTCCACCAATTCACCGTCGGCCAAAGAAAGGGCCTCGGTTTTTCAACCGGCAAAGCGCTGTATGTTTTGAGCATTGATTCGCAGACCAATCGCGTGATCGTTGGCGAGGATCAAGCGCTGCATAAAACGATTTGCGACATTGAAAATGTGAATTGGGTTTCTACCGCGCCGCCGGACGCGCCGGTACGCGCCATGGTAAAAATTCGCCACAAGCACGAAGCCGCTCCGGCTACCGTTGAAGCACTGGATGCTACTCACGCGCGCGTGACTTTCGATGCTCCGCAGCGGGCCATCACTTCGGGTCAGGCTGCGGTTTTCTACGATAGCGATCGCGTGTTAGCGGGAGGCTGGATCCGCTAAATAAAAGTTTCAAACAACAAAAAAGGACAGAACAAAATGTTCTGCCCTCCACACGATTTCAGATTGGTCGAAACTCCCGCTAGATAAACAACTCTTCTTCCTGCTGTTCTTCCGGCCGCCGGGCACGCCGCGAACGCAGCAAATCCAGTCCCACACGGATTCCGGTCATCACCGCCGAAGCCTTCCGCACCGGCTTCCAGAAACCCTGCTGCAATTTGGCTCCGGTTTCTTCCACCGCTTCCAAGGTTCCAGCCAGAATTCTGTCCGCATGAATTAATTGCCCGCGTAAGAGGTCCGACGCCTCGCTCAACACGCGATCCATCTTTTGCGCCTGTCCGCGCGCCAGGTACACGACGTGGGAAGCATCGGCTACCATCTCTGAAATTCTCGGCTGCGTGTCGTCCAGCAAGACCTGCACGCGAGACAGGATGGGAGTCACCTTGTTTTGCATGTCGCTGACCAGGTTGTTCACCTTGGCCGTGGTGCGCTTCAATTCAAAAAACAGCGCGCCAAGGATCGCCACTTGCACGACCAGCGCTATCGCGGCAATGATGCTGAATACTTCGAGCCAGAATTCCATGATCGCCTCGAACCGCCCCAGAGCTGAGCGGGAAGTAGTTATCTTAATCTAGAGCCAAGGCCAGATTCGAGCCGTGAAGACCGCAAACCTTACGACTTCGAAGCTTCGCGAAGGTAAGCATCGCGTCCGGCGTCCACTGCCGCCGACAACGAATCCTTCTTCCGCGAAGCTACGTCCTTGCTCCGCTCGATCAGTTCGTCCGCGCGCTCGCGCAGTTCGCGCGCCTTGCGTTGCGCGTAATCCTTGCCTTCATCCGCCCGGTTCGCGAGGTATTCACGCGTTTCTTCGCCAGACTTGGGCGCGAACAATACACCAACCAACGCGCCAACACCCAGTCCCACCAGAAAGTAACTCACTTTTGAACCGACGTTATCAGCCATAAAGCCTCCGTAGTGACCGTATAATAGCACCAAGTACGGTTCAATACAGGCTAACTGGTAGGAGTCGGCGCGTCGTTAGGCGCGTTTTCCGGTTTCGAACCGCTCAGGTGCGCGAGAATTTTCTCCGCGCTTTTGCGGGTGATCACCCGACTCAATCCATCCACGCCAGCGCGTTGCAGATTTGCGACGCTCCCGAATTCGCGCAGCAGCCTTTGCGCCGTCAGCTTGCCAACTCCCGGAATCTCGTTCAGCGCGGTGGTAGTTTGCCGCTTGCCCCGGCGCAAGCGATGAAAGGTCACGGCGAAGCGATGAGTCTCGTCCCGAATCTGCTGGATCAAGTGGAGCACCGGGGAGTGGTGGTCCAGCACGCACGGCTCATCTTCCTGGCCGTAGATGTATAAAATTTCTTCGCGCTTGGCGATGCTGGCCAGCGGCTGATTTATGATTTGCAACGATTCCAATGCCTGGGCCGCCGCGCGAAGCTGCCCTATGCCGCCATCAATCAAGATCAAGTTGGGCATCGCGCGCTTTTCCAGCAACACGCGTGAATATCTGCGCGACACCGCTTCGCGCATGCTGGCAAAATCGTCGTTCTTGGCAAGCACTCCTTCAGCTCCCGCTTCGCCACGAATGATAAATTTGCGATAGTCGGATTTCTTCATCCGTCCGTTCTCCCACACCACCATCGAAGCCACCGTGTCGGTGCCTTGGATGTGGGAGATATCAAAACTCTCAATGCGTTGCGGCTCTTCAGGCAGATTCAGCGCCGCCTGCACCGCCTCGGTGATGGCCTTGGACGTGGGCTTGAGCACGCGGAAGCGTTGTTCAAAAGAATGCGCTGCGTTGTTCTCCACCAAATCAAGAAACGCTCGCTTGGATCCGCGCTGGGGCGTGAAAATTTCCACTTTGCGGCCGGCGCGCTCCGATAATTCTTCTTCCAGCACTTCGCGGTCTTCGAAATCCACCGGCACATGGATGGCTCGCGGAAAGTACGCAGCCTCCAGATAAATTTGCTTCAGCAGTGATGGCACAAATTCCTGGGGATCGAATTCGTCCAGGTCTTCCCAGTAATATTCGCGCCGATCCACAGCGCGCCCGCCGCGCAAGTGAAAGAGATTCGCCGCCACCAGGGGAGCTTCGGCGTGATACGCGAGCACGTCGGTGTCATCGCCCTGTGAAGCAGCGATCCGCTGGCGTTCGTCAATCTCTTCGAGGGTATGGAGCAAATCACGATACGCGGCGGCCTGCTCGTATAATTCTTGTTCCGCAGCAACCGCCATGCGCTGCCCCAGGCTTTTGCTGAGGTCGTGGCGGCGGCCGTCCAGAAATAACCGTACGTCGCGCACCGCCTCGGTATAACGCACTTCAGTCGTGAGTCCTTCGACGCAAGGGCCTTGGCAGCGCTTGATGTAATACTGCAAACACGGGCGTGGATGATTGCGCGTCAAATCAACGGAGCACGACGGCACCAGGAAGCGTTTGTGAATAAAATGCAGAATCCGTCGCGCCAGACTGGCCGGAAAGTACGGCCCGAAATAAAGCGAGCCATCTTTTTTGACTTTGCGCGTGAAATAAACCCGCGGATATTTTTCAGCGAGGGTCAGTTTGATGTACGGATAGGTTTTATCGTCACGCAACAGAACGTTGAACTTTGGCCGATACTGCTTGATGAGGTTGTGTTCCAGCGCCAGCGCTTCGCGCGCATTCTCCACCAGAATGGTTTCCAGGTCGGCAATTTCTCGAGCCAGTGATCCGGTCTTCGCGTTGACCCAGCTGGATTCCAGAAAATACGAGCGCACCCGGCTGCGCAGCGAAATAGCTTTGCCCACATACAGCACTTTTCCGCCGGCGTCCTTGAACAGGTACACCCCGGGCGCTTCGGGCAGCAGCGCGGCTTTTTGTCGTGGTTCCATGGGCTTTTGCGCGTAACCAGCGCTCGCAGACCGGAATTGCCGGGCCGTGACGCCGTACAACTACTATGATACTAAAGTGAATCGGAGAGAGTGGCAGGCTCGCAGGAGCCTAACGCAGCGGGTCCCGCGCAGTTTCGATGCTGTCCGCTCTATCCGTTAGATGCCTATGAACAATTTTCCGATGCAAGTCTTGCGACAGGTGAGTTCTGGCAGGATCGTTCGTGTAATTCTGCTCCTGACGATGGCGCTCTGCATTTTGCTTGCGCCGGGCGCGCGTGGCCAGGATTCCCAGGGCGAATCTTCTTCGAGCGCACCGCGGGTCGAACCGCCATCCACGCCCGAAACGCCCAAGAGTAAACCCGGCAAAAAAACTAAGGACGCGCCCACGAAGTCCGCGCCCGATCAACCCACCTGGGATCCACTACGCGCTGAAAAGGACCTGGAAGTTGGTCAATATTATCTAAAGAAGGGCGACGTGGACGCGGCCATTGACCGTTTCGAAGATGCGGCCGCAGCCAAGCCCGGCTTCGCCATTCCCTACCGCTATCTCGGCGAAGCTCATGAGAAAAAAGGCCAGAAGCGCGAAGCCATAAAATCCTATACGCGCTATCTCGACCTTTACCCGCACGCGGAAGACGCCGCCAAAGTGCGCAAGAAAATTGACAAGTTGTGGAGTGAAGTCGGCAAAAAAGACAAATCAGCGGGCTAAGCGATCAAGAGCGCGCCGCGCTTTCTCAAATCCCACAAATCGTTTCTCTTCTTCGCGAAATTCCCTGGAATGGGAAACCAGGCTGCAGCCGGAGCGTCGCGTAGGATGTTTCACGTGCAGCATCTCGTGGAACAACACATATTCCACCGCGCATTCCGGGACGCCGGGACGGTCCATTCGGCGGTTCAGCAAAATCTGGTTCGGACCGGGGTCGTAGCATCCAAATTGCCGCCGCCAACTGCGCACGCTCCAGCCGATGCGCGGGCGCTGCAACTCGCCGGCAAAATATTTTTTATTCAACACGTCGAACAGGCTCGAGAGGTCGTAATGCCTGCCGCGCGGATCGGCTTGCGCGACGCGAACCCGTCCACTGCGCATCTTGCTGATACGGCTGCGGGTCTTGTGCGAACGCGCATATTCCAGATAAGCGTTCACGACTTCGCGCGGCGCCTTGCGGCGATAGACACGCGATAAAAGCAACGCGGCGCCGCCTTCCAGCACCGGCAACGGCGCGCGCTGCAGCAAATCGGAAAAGCGCACGTGCATCACGTCATTGCGCCGGCGGATGGTCAGTACCAGGCTGGAGTAGGGATAGAATTCCACGCGGAATCGCGGCGGCAGGCCGTGGCAACCCAGCCGAGTAAACACGCGTTGAAACAGAGCGCTCCCTCCGGGAATAGGCAATACTTCAGAATGTTTCATAAGAAATCAGCGAGGCGGACCCGCCGAAAAATTCTCCAGCATTAATTTTTTCGGCGCACCGGCGGAGGCGCTACCTTCTTGGTCGCGTTTTGCGCTTCATGCATGGCGTCGCGCGTTCCCTCGATCGCGTCATCGAGATTGCTTTTGTATTCCTCAATATCCGCGCCGCCCGCGGCTGACAATTTCTCCAGTACCTCCAGAAACGCCTTTGACTGTGAGGCCATGGCATCAATGGCCGGGCGGATATTCTCCTGCCGCTGAATTCCCAGTTGGATTAAATCCGCGGCGTCGTCCACGCAGCCGCCGTACGCGTTCAGCAAGGAATTCAGCATGTCCCCGTGGCGATTCCCGGAGGGATGCTGCAGCTCATACTGGAATTTCTTGAGCCGATCGTCCGCGAAAGTGAGAAAAAGTTTGATACGGTCGCCGGTGGTCTCGGCGTCGCGAATTTTGTCCGACTCCAGCGACGACAAGTAATCCTTCTGTTCCTGCGGCACGCGCGCTTGGGCTGAAATGGACGCGGAATTTGCGGCCATCATCAGTATCACGAAAATCGCCCTTGGGATAATCTTCGTACTGAGCTTAATCATGGCTTGCCTCCGGCGTGACTGGCGGCTCTGTCGCGCGGTGGTGAAAGAGCATTCGAATCAGTTCGTTATCCATGGTGTCCAGATCATTGCGCACGATTCGCAGGGGCGGTTGAAACTCTTCCGGCGCCATCAGCAGGATTTCATCCACTTCGCGAATGCCCCGGCGCACGTGAATCTCCAACTGGCGATACCCGCGCGAGTCGCGCTCCGCGTCGGCATGTTTTTTTCTCAACCCCTCGAGGACCACGCGGACATTGTCGCGGTATTTTTCCAGCACAATTCCCACCGTCACCATCTCATTTGACTTGAAAGCGCGGCGGGTTTCATCAAACTGCGCGTCACCCAATTTTTCCAGCAAGTGCGCCCGATGCACCGGATTGCTTTCGCGGTCGAAGTGCGTCTGCAGTTCGGAAATCTTGTCCGCCGCCGCAGCACCGATGGCGCCAATAATCATCGCCGCGGCCAAACCCATTCTCCTGATCGTTCGCCGGACGTTCATCGCTACCTTTTGTGCTCCAGCATCTTGCGTAAGACCTTGCTGCGCTCCTGCGCCTGCCAAACCTGGTCGGCGTTTTGCCCTTGGTCGAGAGTCAAGAATTGCTGATACGCGTCCAGCGCGGGCTTCGGTTGATTCAGCTTATCGTAGCAGAGCGCGCGGACAAACCACGGCCCGGCGGACGGCGTTTCAACCTTGGCGACGTGATCCAGGGCCGCCAACGTGGACGGGCAATCACCGGAAAGATAAAACGCCGTGCTCAAATCTTTCCAGTACGCCAGATTTTTCCCATCCAGTTGCAGCGCGATCTTCAATTCCTTGAGCGCGGACGGAAAATCGCGTTTTTCCAGATAGATGCGGCCCAACCCGCCGTGCAGCTCCGCATCTTGGGGAGAAAGCGCCAGCGCCTGGTTCAGCGCCGCAATGGATTCGTCCCACTTTTTTTGCGCCACGGCGATGTCGGCGCGCATTCGCAGCGAATCGAGGCTGGCGGGCCGGCCGGCCTCCGCGCGATCCAGCTCCGCAAGAGCGACGTCGTATTGTTGTTGCTCGACCAGCAGGTGCACTAGTCGCGCCCGGGCATTGCGGTCCGACGGTTGAACCGTCAGATAGCTTCGATACGCGTCGGCCGCTTGCGGCTTTTTTTGTTCGTCGAGAGCCTGCGCCACGCCCAGCACTGCTGCGATGTTGCTGGGCTCGATTTGCAGCACGCCGCGAAATTTCGCCTCGGCGTCCGCGGGCCGCTTTAGACGGATGTACATATTCGCTAGATGTAAGATGGGCTCGAGATTGTGCGGGTCCAGGCGATACGCACCTTCGAAAGATTCTGCCGCCGCCGCAATATCTCCACCGCGCTCCTGGGCCACCCCCAGCAAATAGCGCGGCCTGCTTTGCGATGGCAGCAGCTCCACGGCTTTCCTCAGGTTGGGCACCGCAACCGCAGGATCGGCGTCTATATATAAAATCCCCAGATTTAAATAAGCCTCGGACATTTTTGGATCGAGCGCGGTGGCGCGCTCATATTCGACGCGTGCTTCAGCACTTTTTTGCTGTGCGGTATACACATAGGCCAGCTGGAAATGTCCATACGCGACATCCGGTTGCGCGGCAATAAATTTCTGCAAGGGCTCGATGGCCGCTGCGAAATCCTTTTTCTCGATGGCGCGCTGGGCTTCGTCCAGCAATTCGTTCAGCGGATTGGCGATTTTCTTTTTTTGTACTACCGTGGCCGAAGGCTTCTGGCCTTTAGATGGAGCGTCCTGTCCGTGCGCGGAAACACCAATGAGGGCGAGCGAACTTGCGCTGATGATGGCCGCTACGCAAGACAGGGCGGATTTCATGGCTCTACCGGCGTTGCTTTGGACGCATGCGGCACGCTCACCGGTCTCGCCAACTTGGATGCGCCGTTCTGCTGGCCTTTTGCCTGGCCGTTTTCGTTCAGCACCAAGGCGAGATATCGGCCGGTGTGAGATTGCGCATTGCGCGCTACCTGCTCAGGTGTGCCGGTGGCGATAATCTTTCCGCCCTGATCGCCGCCCTCCGGCCCCATATCAATCAGCCAGTCCGCCGACTTGATCACATCCAGATTGTGCTCGATCACCAGCAGCGACGCTCTGGATTCCAGCAACTTGCGAAACGCCGCCAGCAGTTTAGCGATGTCGTCAAAGTGCAAACCGGTGGTGGGTTCGTCGAGTATATAAAGGATGCCCTGGTTTTCGGTGCGCGACAGGTGCGCGGCGAGTTTTAGTCTTTGCGCTTCCCCACCCGAAAGCGTGGTCGCCGATTGTCCCAGGCGCAAATACCCCAGGCCAATTTCGTTGAGCACGCGCAGCTTGGAAACCACCTTCGGTACGTTGATAAAAAATACCAGCGCTTCGCGCACGGTCAGTTGCAACACATCGTGAATGCTTTTCCCGTGATACAGCACTTCCAGCACGCCGCTCTTGAAACGCGTGCCCCGGCACTCTTCGCAGATCAATTCCACGTCGGCGAGAAATTGCATTTCCACCGTGACGGTCCCGTCGCCCTGGCAGGTCTCGCAGCGGCCGCCCGGCACATTAAAGGAAAAGTGTCCCGCAGCATAGCCACGGCGCTTCGCATCCGGCGTGTCGGCAAAGACCTCGCGGATGGCGTCGAAAGCTTTCAGATACGTGGCGGGGTTCGAACGCGGCGTGCGCCCGATGGGCGACTGGTCCACAATCACGACTTCGCGAATCTGCGCGTCGCCTTCGATGCGTTCGCAGAATTCCTTGATGCTCGAGCCGTTGCGCTTGGCGGCGAGCGCTTTGTACAAAACATCGTGCACCAGCGTGGATTTTCCCGATCCGCTTACGCCGGTTACGACCGTCAACGTGCCCACCGGCAGCGTGAAATCAACATCCTGCAAATTGTGCAGGTGCGCGCCGATGACCTTGAGAAATTTCCCGCTGGGCTTGTGGCGAATGTTAGGCACCGGAATGCGCAGGTCGCCCGTCAGATATCGCCCGGTAATGGACTTCGGTTCCGCAAGCATGGCCTGGTAAGAACCCGCGAAAAGCAATTTCCCGCCGAGTTCTCCGGCGCCCGGTCCGAGGTCAATCACGTAATCCGCAGCGCGAATGGTGTCGGGATCGTGCTCCACCACCAACACGGTGTTTCCCAGATCGCGCAGTGATTTCAAAATATCTATCAAACGTTGTGTGTCGCGCGGATGCAAACCGATGGACGGCTCATCGAGTACGTACAACGCGCCGACAAGATGCGAACCGAGCGAAGTTGCAAGTTGGATGCGCTGCGACTCGCCGCCCGAGAGCGTGGAAGTAAGGCGATCAAGCGTCAAGTAATCCAGGCCCACTTCATCGAGAAACTGCAATCGCGACTGCACTTCCAGCAATATTTTATCCGCAACTTTATTTTGCACTTGCGTCAACTGCATGCTGGAAAAAAATACCCGGGCTTCTTTTACCGTGAGTTTGCAGACTTCTGTGATGGAGCGGCCCGCCACGCGAACCGCGCGAGCTTCAGGACGCAGTCGCGTGCCGCCACACTCGGAACACATCGCATATCCGCGAAATCGGCTCAAAAATACGCGCACATGCAACTTGTAT